>JBIKKK010000246.1:0-2729 GCA_044360385.1 Candidatus Nanopelagicales bacterium | reverse complement strand
GGGAGAACCTGCTCTACGTCGCCACGCTCGTCAAGACGCCCAAGAAGGCCGCGCAGCAGCGCGCAGACCAGCTCCTCGAAGAGCTGGGCCTCGCCGACCGAGCCAAGAACCTCCCCGAGCAGCTCTCGGGTGGCGAGCGCCAGCGCGTCGCCATCGGGCGTGCGCTCATGAACGACCCGGATCTCGTGCTCGTCGACGAGCCGACGGCGGCACTCGACACCGCGCTAGGCCGCCAGGTCGTGCAGTTGCTCCGTCGCGAGATCAAGGACCGCGGCAAGACCGGGATCATGGTCACGCATGACCTGCGCATGGTGGAGTACACCGATCGCGTCTTCGAGATCCTCGACGGTCATCTCACGCATGTTGAGGAGCCCAGCACCCTCAAGCACTAGAGGTTCCCCACGCGAGGCTCGCGGGAGCAGGGTCAGTTCGACGTGCGCCGTGGCGTGTCGGAGGTCGCCGGCACTGCCGGGGCGGAGACGTCGTACCACCGCGCGTCGACCTGGAAGAGTGTCTGGAGCACCTCGGCCTTGAAGGCACCGTCTTCTGCGGAGCCCCACATCACCTCGGATCCATTGCGCAGGATGAGCCTGACGTCATTGCGCGTGGAGGCCTCCACGGTGACGACCTTGCGACTGATCGCCTCAGGCAACTCGCTGGCGACCCTGATCGCCGCCGCAAGACCCTCACCGGTCGCGCGCACGACGGGGGCTCCGGCCTCGATCGACGTCACCGAGCGGATGACACCCCCGGAGGCATCGACGACGTCATAGCCGCTTGCGGTGGCCACCAGGGCGACGGGGACCCGCCGCGTGATGTCGATGACGAGCGTGTCCGGCCATGAGCGTGACACCGAGACCGAGGCCACCTGCGGCAGCGCCGCGACACGACTTTCGATCTCTGACGTCGAGACCCTCAGGAGCGGCACCCCCGGCTCGACTGCCGCGACGGCGCGCACCTCGTCTGCGGTGAGAGGACCCGCGACTTCCGGTGCTGCGCTCACGGTGACCTGGACCTGACTCACGGCAAGCCACGGTGAGAACCACGCCAACCAGCCGAGAGCCGCCACGATCGGCACGATCACGAGCAGGGCAATGAGCCAGCGCCTCACGGGCGCTCCCGCAGGAGGTCCACGATCCGGGGCGCCAGCATCCCGACGTCACCCGCTCCCATCGTCATGACGACATCGCCCGGTCGCACGCGCGCCACGACGGCCTCCGGCACGTGCGCCCATGACGGCTCGTAGTGCACTCGCTCCGAGGGCAGGGGCACGGCCGCGGCAATGACCTCGCCACTCGCACCCGCGATGGGCTGCTCGCCTGCGCTGTAGACCTCCAGGACGACGACCTCGTCGGCCAGGCCGAGGGCCTCGCCGAATTCACGGGCGAAGACCGCGGTGCGGGTGTATCGATGGCTCTGGAAGGCCACCACGACGCGCCCGTCACCCGCCACCTCGCGCGCCGCGCGCAGCGTGGCCTCGACCTCGGTGGGGTGGTGTGCGTAGTCGTCGTAGACGCGTATGCCATCGACCTGGCCGCGCAGCTCGAAGCGACGCTGGGTGCCACTGAAGGCCTCGAGTCCCTCCGCAGCTTCGGCCACGGGAGCGCCGAGCACCGAGGCGACCGCCCATGCGGCGGCAGCATTGAGGGCGTTGTGCAGGCCCGGCACCTGCAGCGTCACCGTGCCGCGGCGCACGCCGTGGTCCACCACGCTGAAGGACCACCCGCGCTCGCTCGCAACCGGATCGACGATGCGCACGTCCGCATCCCCCGCCTGGCCGTAGGTCACGACCCGCACTCCCTCAGCGCGAGCACGCTCAGCGACGCGCCGCGCCCCCGGGTCATCGACGCACAGGACGGCGACGCCATCCGTCTCCTTGGTCGCGGCGCAGAAGCGCACGAAGGCGTCCTCGATGCTCGCAAGGTCGGCCCAGTGGTCGAGGTGGTCGGCCTCCACGTTGGTGACCACCGCGACCCGGGGGGTGATGGCGAGGAAGGATCCGTCGGACTCATCGGCCTCGACGACGAAGTGCGGGCCGGTCCCCCAGTGCGCGTTGGTGCCCGAGGACTGCAGCTCGCTGCCGATCGCGAAGGACGGGTCTTCGCCGCAGGCCTGCAGCGCGACGGTGACCATCGAGGTCGTCGTGGTCTTGCCGTGCGTGCCGGCAATGGCGATGGGCTGGCGGCCGGCCATCACCGCGTTGAGCGCCTCCGCGCGGGTCCACACCGGCAGTCCGCGGCGGCGCGCCTCGACGACCTCGGGATTGGTCGGCGGGATCGCGGTGGATGCGACCACCACCGATGCGGGCGGCTCGCCGTCGAGGCACTCGATCCCATGGCCGACATGCACCTGGGCCCCGAGCGCACGCAGTGCCGAGAGCCGCCGTGACTCCTTGGCATCGCTACCGGAGACGGGCACACCCTGGGCCAGCATGAGGCGCGCCAGCGCGGACATGCCCGCACCGCCGATGCCGATGAGATGGACGCGTGTGACGCCATCGAGTGAGGGGCCCATCACGCGCCACCCGCGGTGCGCACCATGTCGGCGAGGCGCTCGGCCCCGTCGCGCACTCCGTATGCCGATGCCGCCCTGCCCATCTCCGCGAGGCGCTGGGGGTCGGCGATCAGCGGCAGCACCTGCGCGCGCAGGGCACCGGGGGTGAAGTCGGCATCCTCGATGAGCAGGCCGCCACCCGCGGTGACGACCGGCTGCGCGTTGAGCCTCTGCTC
>JBIKKK010000001.1:0-85818 GCA_044360385.1 Candidatus Nanopelagicales bacterium | reverse complement strand
CGTCGAGGGAGTAGGAGCGCACCAGTCGTTCGATCGGGAACTCCCCGGCGGCCCACCACTTCAGCATGAGCGGGATCTGCTCGCGCGGATTTGCGGCTCCCAGCAGCACCGCCTTCAAGGTAGCCACCTTGAGGAAGATGTCGAAGGGCGAGATGCGGTAGGTCTCAACCGGCTCAGGTGTCGTGACGAAGGCGAAGGTGCCACCGCGTGACAGCTGACTCATCGCGAGATCCCAAGCTTGTGGACTGCCGGTCGTATCCAGGACATTGGGAATGCCGTCAGGGAACGCATGCCGGATCTCCTCGCCCACATCGGGGGCAGATGCGTTGAACGCATGAGTGGCACCGAGTTCGAGGCTTAGTCGGAGGCGATCCTCGTGGATGTCGATCGCGATGATCGACTCCGCCCGGGAGATCCGCGCTGCCATGACCGCAGCGAGCCCGACTGCGCCGGTCCCTATGACTGCGCAGACCCCGCCCGGCGGCACTCCCAGTACGTTCGTGATCGCGCCGGTGCCTGTGAGTAGGCCGCAGGGCAGGGCAGCAGCCACGTCGATGGGGATATCCGCCGGGATCACCACGAGCGACCTCATGGGGACGATCGCCTCGGTTGCGAACGATGACTGCTGGAAGAACGCCGACGAGATATCGCTGCCGCGCCACCTGATCGGCCTGCTGCCGTCGTGTCTGCAGCCGCCAAAGCTCAGTGCCCAGTTGGACTCACACAGCCACAGCCGGTCGCTGAGGCATGGGCTGCATTGCCCGCAACTGGGATATGAGACAGCCACACGATCGCCGACGTTGACGTCGCCGAGGGGACCGCAGACCTCGAGGACAACACCCACGGCCTCGTGCCCGAGCACCGCGGGCAGCGGCACCATGCCGAAGGCCTCGGCGTCGGTGCGGCACATCCCGCTCGCGAGCACGCGGATCCGAGCCTCGCCAGGCTGAAGCTCGCCGAGCCCCAGGGACTCGATGGCGTAGCGGCCACCCTCATGCGCGATCGCGCCGAGAATCGGATTTGCGGTCATCCGGACATGGTCGCCTCCCTGGGAAGGCAGCCGCCAATGTCACTCGAGTGCCGGGTGATTCTTCATGGGAATCACCAACCCTTTAGGATGTCATTTGAGCAATGACACACTCGCCCACACGAGGTTGAGGTCGCCACCGAGGAGGTCCGGGTGATGGAGCTCCGGCACCTGCAGTCATTCGTCGTGCTCGCCGAGGAATTGCACTTCGGCCGCGCCGCGGAGCGGCAGCACATTGTTCAGCCGGCCCTGAGCAAGCAGATCGCCTTGCTCGAGCGCGAGCTCGGTGTGAAGCTCTTCGATCGCAATCGTCGCGTGGTGGAACTCACTCCCGCCGGCACTATCTTCCTGCCGAGAGCCCAGCAGGTACTCGCCGATGCCCGCGCGGCCGCCGAACTGGCCCGGCAGGCCGGCGCGGGAGCCGTGGGATCACTGGGGGTCGGATTCATCGCCCCTGCCTGCCTCTACCAGGTCCCGGCCGTCCTACGGGTTCATCGCGAGCGGTACCCGGCCGTCGGCATCCGACTAGTGGAAGCCGGAACGGCACAACTCGTTACGAAGCTCCAGCAGCAGCAGATCGACATCGCTTTCTGCCGGGGATCCCACGAGGTCCCGACGAACCTTCAGGTGCACTCTTCGAGTGAGGACGCCGTGGTCCTTGCGCTCCCAGAGGACCACGAACTCGCCCGAATGACGACGATCCCATTCACGGCCCTGAACGGCGTCCCCATCTTGATGATCTCAAGCCAGACCGACTCAGAGAACGTCGGTCACTATCTCGCAATGGCCGCGGAGGCTGGCATCACCCTCACGATCGCGCATGAGGTCGATCAGCTGCACATCGCCCTCGCCCTCGCCGCAGCCGGCCTTGGAGTCACGTTCGTGCCGGCATTCGCGGCCACCATGCTGCCTCCCGGCCTGGTGACGCGACCCATCACGGGGCCGGAGCCGACGATTCAGACACAGGTGCTCATTCGACGCGGACGGCCAGCACCCCTGCTCCGGAACCTCCTCGAGAGCCTGGACATCGCCCTGGATGCTGTACCTGTCGGTTGAACGTCAGGCCGGAGGTTCGTACTCACCGGCAACGAGGGCGCCATCGATGCTGATCACCGCACCGGAGATGTAGCGCGAATCGTCGCCCGCAAGGAATCGCGCCAGGTCGCCCACCTCGACTGGATCGCCAAGCCGTTGCATGGGGATGGTGCGCGCCATGCTCTGTGCCACCTGAGGGTCGCGCAGGCGCCCGCCGCCGATGTCGGTGACGAAGGCCCCGGGGGCAATGATGTTCACCCGGATTCCAACACCGGCAAGCTCAATGGCCAGGACCTTGCCGAGCGGGATGAGGGCGGCCTTTGCTGCGGTGTACGCGTGCCCTACCCACAGGGTGGGGCGTACCGCAGCCGAGGAAGATGTAATCACGATGCTGCCCCCACCGGCCGCCGTCAGGTGGGGCACGCACGCCCGGATGGACCGCATGACTCCGGAGAGGTTCACCGCCAGCACGTGGTCCCAGTTGGCATCATCGACCTCGGCGATCCCGCGACCGCCGGCCGCTGGCCCCGGGCCGGCTGAGATACCCGCATTGGCAAAGAGGGCATCGATACGGCCCCATCGCTGAACGATGCGGGCAACCGCGTCATTGACCTCAGTGCCATCAGCGGCGTTGGCGTGGAACCCCTCCGCTTCGACACCTTCCGTGCGCAAGTCCTCGACCGATGCGCCTAAGGACTCCCTGTCGAAATCCAGCAGGGCCACCGACCATCCATCTGCCCCCAGTGCTCGGGCGATGGCCAGTCCAAGACCACTCGCGCCCCCGGTGATCACCGCAACCCTGCTGTTCATGCATGCTCCCTGGAGCGAAGACCGACGCGATCGAACCATGCGCACGCATCGTGGAGCATGCCTTGATCGCGTGAGCGGAGCACCAGGGTAACGCGGGCCGGCGCACGCATCGGGTCTGCGTAAGACCCCAGCTCTACATCGGGGAAGGCCGCTTCAAATTCGCCGAGGGTTGTCCGCAGGGCGTCCTCGGTGGCTGCGAACGACAGGGTGGCACGGCAGATCGGCGCCGCTGGCGGAGGGTAGTCGCGGATGAATGCCTCGAACATCGCTTGCATCTCCGGAGGGTTTCCCGGCAGCACGAGGACGTTCTCGATGAGGAACCCGCGAACACCATCGTGATGACCGACGATGACTTGGCCGCCATGCGGCAAGGTCGCGGCTGCGCGCGCAAGCTCCCCGCGTGCCCAGGTGGACCTGCCTTCAAGAATGTCGGCCTGCTCCGCGTCCACGTGCAGGGGCACTCCGAAGGCGGACGCCACCGCAACCCTCGTCACATCGTCGGGAGTGCAGCCGAGGCCGCCGCTGACTACGACGTAGTTGACGCTCGCGCAGGCTGACCTGACGGCCTGTGCGATCAGGGCGATGTCGTCCGAAATCGACACCACCATGCGGGGCCAGATACCCCGGTCCTGCAGGCGCTGGGTCAACCACTGCCCGTTCTCGTCGCGCACCGTCCCCTCGACGATCTCGCTGCCGACGATGATGATGGCGGCCGAGTGCGGGCTGACGCTGTGCTCGCTCATGCCGCACTCCCTTGCCATGCCTTCTCTGAGAGCACGCTACGACGAGTCCGGGTGGCACGAGGAGGTTGTCGGATGGGCCCTCATTCCGGTCGGGCATCAGCGCCGCACGACCTTTCATCAGAACTTGTCGACCGGTGCGCGAGCAGGACGCAGACTTGGTGTCCGCACCCGGCCCACCCCAATGAGAGGCGAGCACGTGCCAAGCATCGACGCCGTTCCGCAGTACGCCGACATGCCGCATCCTGTTGGCCAGTGGCAGGAGTTCATCGATATGGCACAGGGCCGCGAGGCGATGTTCCGGTTCTCACTCAACGGTGAGGAGGCCCTCTGGCTCAACGATCCCGACCTCATGCGGACGACCCTCATGGCGCCGTTCTCTCAGGTCGGGCTCGGACCGCTCATTCGCGGATTCGAGAAGGCAGGAGGCCTGGGCCATGCCCTCACCGTGAACTTCGGTGAATCGTGGCGCGGACGCCGTCGAGTCGTCCAGCGTCCGCTGACCCACAAAGGAGTGCGTCAGCTGGGCCTCCTCATCCAGCGATCGCTGGACGAGGGAATCGCTGCGTGGGAGCCGACCTCGGAGTTTCGCGTCGCGGAGGCCGTGACGAACCTCATCCTCGATGTCATCGGTGTCACGTTGTTCTCCGGCGACCACCGGGAGTTCCGCGAGGTGATCCACGCCTTCGATGACGAGCGCAACGCGGCCTTCGTCGCAATCAGCCAGGATGCCTCATACGACCCACGGAGCCGCAAGGAGTTTGCGGACGCGCTCGCTGCCCTCGACTCGTTCATCGTCGGCGTCATCGCAGATCGGCGGCAAGAGCCACGCGATGACCTGCTCAGCCACATCGTGGCCGCCTCAACTTCCGACGGTGAGAGCCTCAGCGATCGCGAACTGCGCGATGAGCTCGTGGGTCTGATCTACGCCGGCCACAAGACCACGGCAAACACGCTGATCTTCGCCCTTTGGCTCCTGGCGACCCATAGCGACATCCAGCAAGCTCTCGCGGGCGAGGCCACTGCCATCCCGCTGAATGACGAGTTCCACGCTGTTTTCGAGGAACGCGCTCCCCTGAGCGCGGAAGTGATCACCGAGACGCTCCGGCTTTACCCGGTCGGCGATCTCATCGACCGCGCCGTCGTCGGTGACTTCAGTCTTGCCGGGGTTGACCTCCCGGTAGGGATGCCGATCATCTTCAGCACCTGGATCCCGCATCGTGCCCAGTCGATCTATGACGCGCCGACTGAGTTCCGTCCGGGCCGCAATCGACCCGGAGTCATGTCTCCGGACCAGCGAGGGGCCTACTTGCCGTTCAGTACCGGGCCGAAGGTGTGCCTCGGCGTCCATCTCGCATCATTCGAGGGAGCGCTGGCGCTGGCTCTCATTGCACGTCGCTGGTCGGTGTCCTCGGATGTCGACACTGTTGCTGTGGCTCACGACCCGCTGCTCTTCGCAGACCCGAACCTGCGCCTGAGTCTCGCCCGACGTTGAGAGCAGCCCACCACTAGCTCCACGACCTCGTACTACGAACGAGTACTCCCCGCGCTCGCCTTGCGTAGGTCCGGGGCGGGAGCGGCCTGAGCGCTCGGCGTCGTCGCATCACCCGCTGAGCCGCCTGCGGCTGTGCGCCCCTCGCTCGCTAGGGCCGACAGGGAATCGATCTTCGCTTCGAGCGACGACACCTGTGATGACAACGAGACGATGCCCACGACGGACCAGACAGCAAGGACAAGCACGAGCACCAGGCTCACGACGGTCAGCGCTCGCAGGACACCCACCTGGCGGCGAAGGCGCTTTATGCCCCCATGCGCAGGCTCCGTCGCCTCGGGCGTGGGGATCTGGTTCGTCGACACACTCTGAGCCTAGGGCCCCCTATGCTGATGGCCTCGAATACGACGCCATGGAGACCGATGCCTCACCTGACCCGCCTGCCGCTGATCTGGGTCGCACTGGCGCTCGCGCTCACGGCCGCCGCGGGAATCTTCGCGGTGAACCAGTCCGCCCATGCGGCCCCCGCGGCCACGACCGCGCCGGGCGCCGATCCCACAGGCGCCGAGGCCCAGATCTCCATTGCGATCACGAGTTTGTCGAACGTCAGCCTGCAAGAGGGCACCTTCCACGCCAACTTCTACCTCGGCGTGGCTTGCAGCGAACCCTGCCGCGCAGACGAGTGGGAACTAGTCAACGCCAACAGCTACACGTCCGACGTCACCCTGGAGGAAGCGGGGGCGACGTGGTGGCAGATATCCGGGACCTTCGTCCTCCAGCCTGACGTGAGGCTCTTCCCCTTCGACACACAGAATCTCCCCATCATCATCGAGCACCAAAACCTCACCGTGGAGCAGCTCATCCTCGTGCCCAATGTGCCCGGCAGCGAGGTCAGTTCGGAAATCGGCGTGCCCGGCTGGAGCCTTGAGCCCTTCACCTTCACCTCATCCGAGCACTACTTCCCAGCCTTCGACCAGACCTACTCTCAGGTGGAGTTCGACGTCCCGATCGGCCGCAGCGCCGTGGCCAGCATCACCAAGTACTACATACCGCTCCTGACCTTCATCCTTCTCGGCCTGGCGACGCTCTTCCTCGGGCGCAACGACTACCAGGTCAGGACTGCTGGGACCGCAATCGTCGGCCTGACTGTCTTCTACGTCTTCACCGCAGGCGGCGTGGGCTCCGTCGGATACCTCACCGTGTGGGACGTGTCCGTCATCGTCGGCTTTATCGCCCTGGGTCTGGTGCTCCTGGCCGGGATCATCGGCTCCCACCTCTTCCACGAGCACAAGATGGAGGGTGAGGCTGGCGAGGCCCTCAACAAGAAGATCCGCTTCGGATTCCTCACCGGGATCATCATCTTCCTCGCGATCAGCGCCGTCATCATCGCACTCGTCGCCTCACTCACCTGATAGTCCTCACAACATTGAGGGGCTGGATCCTTGCGGATCCAGCCCCTCAATGTTCGAAGTGTGATCAGGCGCCAGAACAGGGGGCGCTGTAGTCGTACGCCTGGGCGGTCGGCCCGACGTAACCCATGAGCAGGGTCTCGATACCGAGAGCACCCTCCTCGGACGGGATGTTGATCGACACCGAGCGGTCGACGTCCGCGGGCGGGCCGCCGACGAGCGAGTTGGGCAGAGCGCCCTCGTAGTCGACCTCGACGCCACCCTGCACCGCGGCGACCAGGCCCTCACGGGTCAGGTCACCATTCGCTGCGGCCTTCTCGAGAGCTGCCTTGAGGGGGTACTGCCACACCCACCCGTAGGTGTAGCCGTCATTGGAGGGCAGGACGCCCTCACCCAACTGGGCCTGCATCGCGTCCATCGCCGCCGACGGAGTGCCGAAGGAACCCGTGGTGCCGACATTGGTGTAGGTCGCGAGCAGCGCGGGCGCAGCCGCAGTCTGCAGGAGGAGCGGGTTCCATGTCGGCGCTGCACCGAGGAACTGCCCCTCGAAGCCGCCGGCTACGGCCTTGCCGATGATCTCAGCGGCCTCTGCCGGGCCGACGCCGATCGCGACGACATCAGCGCCCGACTCGACGACAGCCGACACTGCCGCGTCCTGGTTGCCCGCGGTGGCGTTGGGAGCTGTCTCGACGATGCCCGCGAACTCGACTCCGTTGGCGGCAGCCCACTTCTCAGCACCCGCGGCGTAGTCGCCGCCGTAGTCACCGGGATAGCCGACTGCGACGAGCTTGGTGATGGGGGTCTTGTTCTCCACCCACCAGTCCAGGCCGCCCATGGCGGCGATGCAGTAGGACGAACCCGACTCCAAGATGACGCCGCCGTCAGTCTCCGGGAACTGCCAGCCCGACCACCACGAGGCGGGTACACCGATAACGTTGTCGGCCTCCATATCGCCGAGGATCGCCTGGGTCTGCGGCGTGCCGAGGGTCTGGGCGAGCGCAAGAATATTGGGCTCGATCGCGCGGTACTCCTGGCTATGCACCGCCGGGTCGTACTTGTTGTCGCGCGTATTGGCGGCCATGTTGACGTCGAAGCCGGAGATGCCGCCCTGCTGGTTCACATAGGTCCAGAAGTCCTGCTGCCCGGTGACAACCTGGGTCGCGAGCGGTGCGAACGGACCCTCGGTCAGATCGGAGAGGACGCCGAGGTAGATGCACCCGTTGCCAGGATTGATGGCCTCGGGGCACGGCTCTTCGGTGACACCGACGTCGAAGACGATGCCTTCGCGGGGTGAGGTGCCCCCCTCGGACGATGCCGCCTGGGTCGGGGTCGCGTCGCCGCCCCCACTGCTACACCCCACGAGCACCAGGGCAGCCGCCCCTGCGCCCGCGAGGACCTTCGCCATGCGCTTGGACACCACGACTTCCTCCTCATGCCATCGGCTCGATGCCAGTCCCCAGGCCAGCACTCCTGGCGGGATCCATGGCCCTACGCGCCCACTCTGTCAAAGAAAAGGGACCTCCGCTAGGAACTTCGCCTCGCAGGGGGCCCAATCCTTGGCAAGATGGCGGGGCATCAGGGCGGTGCGGCCCGGGGGGCCGGCTAGATCGCCCTGCCGGGCTCTACCGCCAAGGGTCGGGCTTGACCGCCAAGGGAGGAGAGGCACCCGGTGCTCGCCGTCGAGAACCTCGAGGTTGTCTACGAGGACGTGATCCTCGTGCTCAAGGGGGTCAGCCTCCAGGTCCCCGAAGGGACCATCGTCGCGCTCCTGGGCCCCAACGGGGCCGGCAAGACCACCGTGATCCGAGCCATGACCGGGCTCCTCGACGTCCACCGCGGGCGGATCTCCAAGGGCCGGGTCACTCTCGACGGACAGGATCTCGGCGGACTCCCCGCGCCCAAGATCGTCCAGGCCGGGGTCGGTCAGGTGATGGAGGGCCGACGGATCTTCCGCGAGTTCACGGTCGAGGAGAATCTCAAGGCCGGCGGCCACACCGCCTCCCGCGCGGACATTGCGGCCGGCCTCGACCGGGCCTACACGATGTTTCCTGTCCTCGCCGAGCGTCGGAAGCAGACCGCCGGCTACCTCTCGGGCGGCGAGCAGCAGATGCTGGCGATCGGTCGCGCTCTCATGTCGCGCCCGCGCTACCTCCTCCTCGATGAGCCCTCGCTCGGTGTCGCGCCCAAGATCGTCCAGCAACTGCGTGACCTCATCGTGCAGATCAAGGAGTCAGGAACGTCGGTCTTGCTCGTCGAGCAGAACGCCGCAATGGCACTCTCGATCGCGACTCACGGCTACGTCCTCGAGACGGGGCGGGTGGTCATGGACAAGCCCGCCGAGCAACTCCGCGAGGATGACGACATCCGCGAGTTCTACCTCGGATTGCGCGGAGATGAGCGGGGTTCCCTCAGGGATGTCAAGCAGTACCGGCGACGGAAGCGGTGGTTGAGTTGAGCACGGACGTCCTCCTGAGCGCCGAGGGCATCTCCCTGTCCTTCGGCGGCACCCAGGCCATCCGCGATGTCAGCTTCGACGTACGCAAGGGCGAGCTCTTCGCCATCATCGGCCCCAACGGCGCCGGCAAGACGTCGATCTTCAACTGCATCTCCGGGGTCTACCACCCGCAGCAGGGGTCGATCCTCTTCCGCGACGAGAACCTCGTCGGCAAGCCACCCGAAGACATCGCCCGACTCGGTGTGGCGCGCATGTTCCAGAACATCGAGCTCTTCGACAACCTCACCGTGCTGGACAACCTCATGCTGGGTCGGGCACTGCACATGAACTACTCCGTCGCATCAGCTTTCCTCTTCAGCCGGAAGGCCAAGCGCCAAGAGGTTGCCAATCGCGAAGTAGTCGAGCGCATCATCGACTTCCTGGATATCGAGGGCAAGCGCAGCTTCCCCGTGGGGATGCTTCCCTACGGCGTCAAGAAGCGCGTGGAGCTCGGACGGGCTCTCGCCATGGACCCGACCCTCCTTCTTCTCGACGAGCCGGTGGCCGGCATGAACGTCGAGGAGACCGAGGACATGGCCCGCTTCATCCTCGACGTCCGCGCTGAGATGGGCGTGACCATGATCCTGGTCGAGCACGACATGGGACTGGTCATGGACCTCGCGGACCGCGTGCTCGTCCTCGACTTCGGAGAGCGCATCGCCCTCGGCACACCGGCGGTGGTGCAGTCAGACCCCAACGTCATCCGCGCCTATCTCGGCGAGGAACTCAGCGAAGCAGGAACGGAGACCCGATGACCGCGGTAGCCGAGCCCATCACAGGCACCTGGACCCTGGTGGGGGCAGTGCAGTCCCGAGCCCAGTCGGCACCCGACGGCGTCGCGATGCGCGCCAAGCGCCTCGGCATCTGGCGCGACATCACCTGGGCGGAGTACGCCGACCAGGTGAGCCTGGTCGGGCACGCACTTCTCTCACTCGGCATCGAGCCGGGAGACCGAGTCGCCATCCACTCCGAGAACCGCCCCGAGTGGCTCTTCGGCGACCTGGGCACCAATGCCGTACGCGGGATCACCGTCGGCCTCTACCCCACCAACCCCGCACCCGAGGTGGCCTACCTGCTCGCCGACTCGGGCGCCCGGATCCTCATCGCCGAGGACCAGGAGCAGGTGGACAAGGCGCTTCTCATCGAGGCTGAGTGCCCCACGCTCGAGCGCATCGTCTACCTCGATCCCCGCGGCGTCGCCACGATCGATCACCCCAAGCTCATGAGCTGGGAGGAATTCCTCGCACGCGGCCATGCCCACCGCGAGGCCGATCCCCGTGCACTCGAGCGCGTCGCCGGCCAGGCAGAGCCCGGCGACATCGTGACCCTCGTCTACACGTCCGGCACGACCGGACCGCCCAAGGGGGCGATGCTCTCCAACGCCAACGTCGAATTCGCCAGCGGCGTGATCGTCGACGGCGGCGGCCTATACGACCCGCCGCCCAACCCCAGCGATGTCATCCTGTCCTACCTCCCGCTGTGCCACGTCGCCGAGCGAGCCGTGACGACGTGGACCAACGCCGTCTCCGGTGCGGTCGTGCACTTCGCGGAGTCCATCGACACCGTGACCGTCAACATCCGCGAGGTGCAGCCGACGCTCTTCTTCGCCGTCCCGCGCATCTGGGAGAAGCTCAAGGCTGCGGTCGAGGTCCGCATGGCAGCGGCTTCTCGCATCAAGAAGCTCAACTACGGCATTTGGATGAAGGTCGGGCAGGGGATCGCCAAGTCGATGCTGGCCAACGGCGGCAAGCACACGCTGTGGAGCCGACTGCGCTACTCCGTCGGCTATGTCTTCCTCTACCGCGCACTGCGCGAGCGCCTCGGCCTGCGCCGAGTGAGGGCCGCGGCGTCGGCCGCGGCACCCATCTCACCCGATGTCCTCTTCTTCTTCTTCACCATGGGCGTCGTGATCAACGAGCTCTACGGCATGACGGAGAACAGCGCGGTGGCGACCAGCAACCGCGCTGGCCGCATCAAGCTCGGCACCGTCGGGGAGCCCCACCCGGGCGTCGACGTGATCCTGGCGGAGGGCACGGGCGAGATCCTCACTCGACACCCCGGCACGTTCGCGGGCTACTGGGGCAGGCCCGAGGCCACGGCCGAGACCGTCGATGCCGAGGGATGGCTGCACACGGGCGATGTCGGAGAGTGGGTCGACGGCACGCACCTGAAGATCATCGACCGCATCAAGGACATCATCATCACGGCCGGTGGCAAGAACATCTCGCCCTCCGAGCTCGAGAACGCCCTCAAGGCGTCCCCTTTCATCCGCGAAGCCGTCGTCATCGGTGATCAGCGGCCCTACCTCACCGCGCTTATCGGTGTCGAGGAGGACACCGTCGGGCAGTGGGCACGCGCGAAGCGCATCCCCTACACCACCTACCGGGATCTCTCCGAGAAGGAAGAGGTGCTTCGGCTCGTGCAGGGGATCATCGCCAAGGTCAATGAGGCGACCGCGCGCGTGGAGAACATTCGCAAGTTCCGCATGCTCACCAAGGCCCTCGACCACGAGGACGGTGAGCTCACCGCTACCCAGAAGGTCAAGCGCTCCGCGCTCACGGCGACCTTCGCACCCCTCATCGACGACATGTACTCGGGCGCCGATCGACTTCCGGGCGGCGACCAGAGCGATGTCATCGTCGTCGACACCACCGTGTCCGAAAAAGCGGAGGTCTAGGACATGACGGACCTGATCGAATCCCTCGTCCGGGGACTGGGCCTGGGCGGGCTCTACGCCGTCCTGGGCGTGTCCTTCGTGATCGTCTACCGGGCCACGGGCGTCATCAACTTCGCGACCCCCGCGCTCATGATCCTCGGCGCATTCTTCACGGGTTCCTTCGGCAATGCCATCGGACTTCCCTTCTGGCTCTCGGTGCTCCTTGGCATGGCCGTCATGGCCATCATCGGAATGGTGATCGAGCGCATCGCCCTGCGACCCATGGTCGGCAGACCGGCCTTCTCGGCGGCGACCGTGACGGTCGGCGTCTTCATCATCTTGCTCATCATTGGCGGTCGCCTCATCGGATCCGAGCTCCTCACGGTCAACGACCCCTTCGGCCTCAACACGGTGGACGTCTTCGGTGCGCGGCTCTTCACCGTGGACATCGCGCGCCTGGTCATCGCCCTCGTCGCCATCGCGATCGTGGGTCTCTTCCTCACGCGGTCGCGGACGGGCCTCGCCATGCGGGCCACGGCCTTCGACCAGGAGACAAGCCTGGCCCAGGGCATCAATGTCGGCCGAATGTTCGGGCTCTCCTGGGGGATCGCCGCGGCCATGGCAGCCCTCGCGGGTGCACTGCTCACGGCCGGCAGCTCGGGAATCGAAACGACGGTCGCCCTGGTGGCCCTCAAGGCCCTGCCCGTGATCATCCTCGGCGGCCTGGACTCCATCAAGGGTTCCGTCATCGCCGGTCTCATCATCGGCATCGCCGAGTCGCTGACCCGGACCTACCAGCCCATTTACGCCCCGTGGCTCGGCGCCAACTTCGACGTCATCGTGCCCTACCTGATCATGATCATCGTCTTGATGGTCAGGCCCTACGGTCTCTTCGGCACGAAGGAGGTGGTGCGGGTATGACCACCGCGACCAAGGAGTCACTTCGCACGGTCAAGGGACGCCCGCAGCTCTTCACCAGCTACTCGCGCGAGATGGCGATCTTCAACACTCGCGTCAAGCGCAATTGGGTCATCGTCGGGATCATCGCCATGGCGATCATCCCGTTCTTCCTCACGCGCGACTGGGTCGCACTGCTCACGACAGTCCTCATCTTCGCTATCGGAGGCATCGGTCTCAATGTCCTCACGGGGTACGCCGGGCAGGTCTCCCTGGGCCAGGCGTTCTTCATGGGCGTGGGCGCCTACACCGCTGCTGTCCTGGGCGGCGAGGCTCAAGGTGACGTCATCGGTCTTGGGCTCGACATGGTCATTTGGCTGCCCCTTGCCGGACTCGTGCCCGCACTCGTGGCCTTCGTGCTCGCCCCCCTGGCGGCAAGAGTGCGTGGTCTCTACCTCGCGATCCTCACCCTCGGCCTGGTCTTCATCGGCGAGCACATCTTCAAGGAGGCCAAGCCGATCACCGGCGGAGCCGGCGTGGGTCGTGCGCCAGCGGAGCCGGTCTTCCTCGGCTTCGACCTCTTCTCCAACCAGACGATCCTCGGCTATCGCATTGATCGCTTCACCGTCTTCTACGTCGCGTGCCTGGTGATCTTCCTCGTCATGGCCTTCGGCGCACGCAACTTCGTGCGCTCCCGCTACGGCCGCAACTTCGCTGCGGTTCGCGACCGCGACGTGGCCGCCGAGGTGATGGGTGTATCACTCTTGCGCACCAAGTCGCTCGCCTTCACCGTCTCGTCCTTCTACGCGGGCATCTCCGGAGCACTGCTCTCGATCGTCATCGGCCGCATCTCGCCGGAGACGTGGAATATCTTCCTCTCTATTGACTTCCTCGCCGTCGTCTTCATTGGCGGCCTCGCGACCATCACCGGCTCGATCATGGGTGCGATCTTCGTCGTCATGCTGCCCAAGCTGGTCAACACCCTCACCGGCTTCATCCCCGGATTCGGTGGCATCGGCGAAGGTGGCCTGCTCAATGTCTTCGAGCTTCAGACCATCATCTTCGGCCTGCTGATCATCCTCTTCCTCATCCTCGAGCCACGTGGGCTCTACGGACTATGGCTGCGATTGCGTAACTACTTCAAGGCCTGGCCCTTCAGCTACTAGCCGCCCGTCTTGGCCGCCGGCGCGGCGGAGTCCTCCTTGGCGTACTCCGCGAGGAGGGCGGTCTCCCCGGCCTTGCCGGGATACGCCATGCGCACGATCACCATGGCAATGAGGCCCGCTGCAATCGCTGCGGCGTAGGCCCAGTTGGCTCCCGTGAGGAACGACTGCCGCGCAGCCTCGACGATCTGACTCGCGTACTGCGGGTACTGCTCGCTCAGGGACTGTGCTGTGGTGAAGGACTTCTGCAGGGAAGCCTGCGTCTCGGACGTGATCTGCGAGGCCTCGGAACTCTCACCAATCTGCTTGGCCATGGCGGTGGCGTAGCCGGCGGTGAGCAGTGACCCCAAGAGGGCCTGCATGATCGAACCGCCCAGGTCACGCTGCAGGTCCGAGGTGGCCGAAGCCATGCCCACGCGGTCGACTGGCACGGAACTGGTCAACGCCCTCGAGGCAGGTGCAAGTGCGATGCCGACGCCCGCTCCGACCAGCGCGTAGGCGATGCCCACCTCCCAGTACGGCGTGCCCTCTCCCCAAACCACCAGCATGACGACGAAACCGACGACCACCAGGCCGGTGCCGATCAGGAGAGTGTCACGAGACCCGAGGGCATTGATCATGCGTGCGGACAGGGGTGAGACGGCCATCATCATGAACGCCGCCGGCAGGACGGCAAGGCCTGCAGAAAGTGTCGAATACGCGAGGACGTCCTGGAGGAACTGCTGCCCGATGAAGAGCGAGCCCATGAGCGATCCGAAGACGATCATGCCGCTGATGGCAGCAACCCAGAAGAGCCGACGAGCCGCATAGTTGAGGTCGTAGAGCGGATTGCGCGCTCGGCGCTGCCGGATGATGAAGAGCACGCCCACGACGAGGGCGAGCCCCATCAGGGCGAGGGAGGACGCGAACTGCCCGGGAGCGGCGACGGTGCTCAGGCCGAGGACGAGGGCGGCAATCATGACGACCGAGAGGATGCCGCCGAGGTTGTCGACCGGATCGGTGGACTCATTGACGTGGGCGGGCACGAACTTCCACACCAGCACGAGGGCAATCACCGCGGGTGGGACGGCGATGAGGAAGACCGACCCCCACCAGAACCACTCCAGGAGTGCTCCGGCGATGACAGGACCGAGCACCGCGCCCCCGCTCCCGATGCCTGACCACAGGGCGATTGCCTTGACCCTGGCCCGGGTCGGGCCCCACAGGGCCGTGATCAGTGCGAGCGTCGTCGGATAGGCCAGGCCAGCCGCGACGCCTGTGAAGATGCGCCCTCCGATGAGGATGATGTCGTTGGGCGCCCAGGCAGAAATAGCGCTGGCGGGCAGGGTGAGCATCATGCCGAGCATGAGCATGAGCTTGCGGCCGTAGCGATCGCCCAGGGCGCCGAGGTAGAGCACGGACATCGCGAGGCCGAGCGTGCATCCGATGGCGATGAGGTTGATCTCGGTCTGCCCGGCCTCGAGCGCCCTGCCGATGTCCGGCAGCGCGACGTTGGCGACGCTGAGGTTGAGGTTGGCCACGATGGCGGCGAGGATCAGCGCGGTGAGGACGATCCCGGCCCGAGCCGGCGCTTGAGTGGTGCCGGCGGCGGCATCGGTTGCCATGTTCCCTCCCTGGTCTGGTTCATCCTGCCAGACCAGGTGACTACTCAGACTAGGAGAGAATGTCCTTGCGATCGAAGCGCAGGAAGGCGATGGCTGCGAGCACGGCGAAGGTCACGACGGCGTAGGACGCGCCTATCGCCATGTCGTCCCAGGCGATCTGCTGGCCGAGCGCATCCGCCCAGGAACCGCCGTAGTCGGTGGGGAGGAGCCTCCTCAAGTCACCGAGGGCGTCGATGGCATCAATGATGTTGAGGACGATCACGATGACGACCGCGGCACCAACCGCTCCCAGGGGCACATCGGTCAACACGCTCATGAGGAACGCGATCCCCGCGGGGATGAGCAATTGGATCGCGATGTAGATAGTCACGATGCCCAAGCGCTGCCACGAGGTCGCGACGTCGAAGGACCCGCCCAGGGGGCTCGTGAGCGGTGCCGACCCGAAGACAACGAGGGCGATGCCGAAGGACACGGCGATGAGGATGACCAGGGTGGCAACGGTAAGGATGAGGCCGACGATCATCTTGGCGCGCAGGAACCTGCGCCGTGGCACCGGCGCTGCCAGCAGATAGCGCATCGTCGACCACGATGCCTCGCTCGCCACCGTGTCGCCGAGGAACATCGCCGCGATGATCGTGAGGAGGAATCCCGACGCGAAGAGCAGCATCGTGAGGGTGAAGTTCCACGGTCCAGCTGTCGCAAGTCCGACAAGATCAAGATCTCCGTCGCCGAAGCCACGAGACTCCGGGCCCAGCTTGACGGCCGCGACCACGATGAGCGGCAGGGCAACAGCCAGGCCGAAGGCGACGAGGGTGCGCCGACGACGCAGTTGGCGGACGAGCTCGACGCGGACAGTGAGGGTCTTGCGCGCGGCGTAACTCGACGTGGACGGCTCTGCCGTCCCGCCCGGATTCGGCGTCTCCATGACGGTGCTCACTGATCCACCCGGTGCCCTTCCCCCACGAGTTCGAGGAAGACATCCTCGAGACGCAGGCCGCTACGGCCGGCGAGAAGCTCGTCGACGGTCCCGGAGTAGATCAGGTTGCCGTGGTCCATCACCACGACGTGCGAGCAGGTCTGCTCCACCTCTCCCAGGAGGTGCGATGACACGATCACTGTCTTGCCCGAAGCGGCGTAGTCGTGCATGACCTGGCGCATCTCGCGGATCTGCGGTGGATCGAGGCCATTTGTGGGCTCATCGAGCACCAGCAGGTCAGGCAGCCCGAGCATCGCCTGCGCGATGCCAAGACGCTGGCGCATGCCCTGGCTATAGGTGCGCACCTTCCTGTCCACCGCGGTGCCGAGCCCGGCGATCTCAAGCACCTCCTCGAGATGCGGATCACCGCCCTCGCGCCCGCTCGCCCGCCAGAAGAGATCCAGGTTCTGCCGCCCCGTGAGGTGCGGGAGGAAGCCGGGGCCTTCGATGAAGCTGCCCACCCGCGCGAGCACCGGTGCGCCGGGGCGCACATGCTCGCCGAAGATCCACGTGTCACCGCTCGTCGGACGAATAAGACCCATCGCCATGCGCATGGTCGTCGTCTTACCCGCGCCATTGGGGCCGAGGAGCCCCAGCACGACGCCCGGCGGCACATCGAAGGTCACGCCGTCGACGGCACGGAGCCCGCCCTTGAACTCCTTGGCGAGGTCGCGCGTCGCGAGCGGGACCCCGGCAAGATCGGGCCGGGCCTCTCCTTCGCGATCGCGCGGGCGCAGGAGCGCGACGCCCAGCCAGATCAGGGCCGTGATGATGAGCGCACCCAGCGGCCAGACCCACGGCGGAGTGCCCACGGCAGACGTGCTTCCCTGCAGGGTGGGCAAGAAGATCGGGCCGTCAGCAGCGACGGTGTAGACCGCGGGACCCGGTGGCATGCGGTAGCCCTGGTCGGTGGTCGCGACGACCAGCGCAAGGCGGTCGCCCGCCGCGACCTGGGTGACTACGCCGGGCAACACGACATCGACGGTGACAGGCTCAGGTCCGAGATCGGGAATGCGGATCGGCGCCACCAGCCCCTGCGGCAGGGTCTGACGGCCATTGGCGCCCACGATGCGCAACGAGGCGAAGAGGACCGCTTCGTCGACGGGACGATCGCTGCTCACCGACAATCGCGCGCGCGTAGCGCCGACGATCCGCATCGACTCGGGAAGCGCTTCGGTGAAGAACCCGGCTGTCTGTCCCGGCAGGGGCACGGAGAGGAAGTCGCCGGCAAGGCTCGCGAGACCCCCAGCCCCCGGCAGCGACGTAATCGCCGCCGGCGCACCCCCCGCCGGAGCAAGCACCTGCTGCGCTGGCGCGAGCACGGGCATCTCGACCGTGCCGTCGCCGAAGATCCCCGGGTATGCCGGAGAGGAGAGCACCTCCACGGTGCCCGGATCGCGGTCACTAAGCGCGGAGGCCTCGACGAGCGACACCTCGAATGCGTCACTCACCGCGGGCCCACCGCGCAGGTGCTGGTCAAACCACGCGCTGCTCAGTGAGCGCAGGCGGTCGGTTTCGGCGATGCCCCCGTCGTGGCCGCCCGCGTGCCACACCACCTTGACCGGGGCGTTGACGATCTGCTCGGCGTTGGCATTGGCCTGCATGAGCGGGAAGAGCGAGTCGGCCTGCCCCGCACCCAGCAGCACCGGCGCCGTGATGCGGTCCGCGATGCTCCGGGGCGACGACTGCGCCATGAGGGCAGAGGCCTCGGGCGACACGACGCCCCGAGTGACCGCCTCGACGTACGCCGCGCACCACTCCGGAGTGAAGCGCCCGCACTCCGAGACCGGCTGGCCGGGCTCGAGACCGAGCCCGGAGGAGAAGAAGAGCGAGGTCCACAGGCTCTTGAGCACTCCCGGCTGCGCTCCTTCCACCGCGGACTGGGCGAAGAGCGACGTCTCGAGGTCGTTCCAGGTGATGTCGGCGGCCACGGCGTCCACCCGCTCGTCGTAGCCGGCGAGCAGGAGTGCGAGCGCACCGCCGTAGGAACCACCGCCGACACCCACCACGGGATCGCCCGGTGACTCTGAGGTCACGCTGGCCAGGCTCGCGAGGTAGTCGATCAGCGCGGAGGCGTCGGCCACCTCGAAGTCGGGTGCGTTCATCGAGATGAGTCCGGTGGACTCGCCGAAGCCGCGCGCGGTGTAGGCGAGCACGACGAAACCTACCTCGGCGAGGAGTTGGGCTTCCTCCGCGGTGCCCTCCTTGCTCCCGCCGAAGCCATGGGCGAGCAGGACAGCAGGCGCAGGCGTGACCTCGGGGACATACACATCCGCATCGAGTTGCACCGGAGTGGGATCCATCGCTGAGGTGGGGCCGCCTGCGAGCATCATCGCGACGGGCTCCACCTGCGCGAGCGCGGCCTGCGGCGCCGAGAGCGAAGCGAGCGCGACGAGGGCAGCCATAGTGCCCCCGAGAATGACGCGCATCACTCGACTATAGGTGTCGGCCCCAGCAAGGGCATCCCTAGCGCCGGTCAAGGCCAACGGGTCCGGCTCGACTTCTCCGCTCCTCTAGCGCAGTGAGACCGTGCGATAGACGTCGTCGATGGCACCGACGAGATTGTCGAACCACCCGATCTCGAGGAGGCGAGCACGCACGCGCTCGTTGAGTCCCCCCTTGGTCTGGTGCTCGCCGGGGAGCTCGGGCCGCTCGGCATCGGGAGTCACCCATCCGACGGCAGCCAAGCCATCGAGCTCGGCCCGGACATAGCGCGATGCGGTCGCCTCGTCGATGCCCTGGGCGGCGATCCAGTCGATGAGTGAATTCTGCATCTCGTAATAGGTCGACATGAAGGCCGAGGCGCAGCTCAAGGTCCGGATGAGGGACTCGTCTTCAAGGGTGACGATCTCGCCCAGGCCGCGCATCGCCGACACCACCTCGGGCAGCGGCGGACTGATCACGAGCGGACCTCGACGCAGCGCGATTGCGGGAAGCGGGATGAGCTGACACACGCGGGTCGCAGGCGACACGAGCGGTGCGATGCCGCTGGGCGGGGTGCCCGCGATGAGACTCGCGATCACCTGGTCACCCCGGAAGGTCAACCCGGCCAGCGCCTCATCAACCTGCTGCGGACGCATACCGAGCACGACGATGTCGCTCGCATCGATGACCTCCTGATTGGAGTCGAGCCGCTCGCACTGCGCGAACTCGGCAGCGAGTCGCTCCGATCGCTCCGCGGACCTCGGTGAGAGCAGGAGCGAGTCGGCGGAGTGGTCGCGCGCGGCCATCGCCCGCACCATCGCCTCCGAGATCGTGCCCACGCCCAGGAATCCAATGCTCGCCATGCGCGCATCATGGACCACTAGGCTCCCCTCGATCGAGAGGAGGGCAGCGTGACCGGATTCCTCGCTGACCTAACCGGGTCCTTCGCCACGTCGGCGGCACAGAACCCGACCGTCGCCGTCATGGAGGCGGCGTATGCCCATGCCGGACTCGATGTCCGCTACATCAACTGCGAGGTGCCGCCCGAGCGCCTCGAGGATGCGGTGCGCGGTGCGATCGGCATGGGCTGGCTCGGCTTCAATTGCTCGATACCCCACAAGGTGGCGATCCTCGATTACCTCGATGCCATGGCTCCCTCTGCCGGGATCATCGGCGCGGTCAACTGCGTCATCAATCGCGATGGCCACCTCACCGGTGAGAACACCGACGGCCAGGGCTTCGTCCGCTCGCTGCGCACGGTGATCGATCCTTCCGGACGCGACATGGTCGTGCTGGGAGCCGGTGGCGCCGCACGCGCGATCGCGGTGGAGTCCGCACTCGCCGGAGCCCGCTCCATCACGATCGTCAACCGCACCCGCGACCGGGGCGAGGAACTTGCCGCGCTGGTGAGCGATCGCACACCTGCCGACAGTGCCTTTGTGGCATGGTCGGGCACCTACGCCGTCCCCGAAGGGGTCGACATCCTCGTCAACGCGACGTCCATCGGCTTCTTTCCCAGCACGGACACTCCGGACGTTGCGGAGACGAGCATTCGCGCTGGCATGGTGGTCGCGGACGTCGTCGCCAACCCGCCCGACACGGTCTTCCTGCAGCGCGCGGCCGCGCGCGGGGCCACGACACTCCAGGGGCTCGGCATGCTGGTCAATCAGGCGCTCACCAACGCGCGGCTGTGGACCGGGCACGACCTGGACGCCGAGGTCATGCGCCGGGCCCTGGAGGAGAGCCTGTCCTCGTGACGTCCGAATAGGCTGCCGCGCTGCTACCTTCGCGCCATGTCTTTCGGCACACTCATTCCGTCGTTCACGCTCCTGCTCGCGTGGATCTTCGCGCTCATCGGCATCACCGCCCCAGGTGCGGTGCCTGACGACACCACCTGGGACTCCGTCATGCGCTGGCTGCTCTTCCTGCCGGCGGGGTGCATGTACATCGCGAGCTCTGTCATGCACACCGTCTTCGCCAAGAAGACGGCAGCGAATATCGGATGGCAGACCAATGGGTTCCAGTACGAGCTCGGCTTTGCCTCCCTCGGGCTCGGAATCGCGGGCATCATCGCCGGAGCCACGGTGCCGGCAGCATGGTTGCCCGTGGCTGTCGCTGGATCGATCTTCCTCGTGCTCGCGGGCCTCAACCACGTGCGCCTCATGGTCAAGGATCGCAATGTCAAGGCGGGCAACACCCTCATCCTGATCTACGACTTCGGTCTGCCCGTCTCCTTTGCCATCGCACTCGCCGGGGTAGCAGGATCTTGACGGCACCCACGGGCGAGCCCGAGCCGGAGCGCGGCGGCGCGCACACCTACCGCGGGTCCGTGCATTGGGAGTACTCCCCCGAGATCGACGGGGATCCGGATCCCGGTGAGGTCGTGTGGACCTGGGTCGCCTACGAGGAGGATGCGCGCGTCGGCAAGGACCGGCCCGTGGCCATCGTCGGCCGCGCCGAGGATCACCGACTCGTAGCCCTGCAACTGTCCAGTCGCGACCACAGCGGGGAAGCCGACTGGCTGGCCATCGGAACCGGCCCGTGGGATCACGAGGGGCGGCGCAGTTGGCTGCGCCGCGACAGGCTCCTCGCCGTGCCGGCCGACGCGGTACGCCGCGAGGGGGCGGTGCTCCCACGGGCGACGTACGACTCCGTGATCGCCGCCGTCGCGACCCGCACCCGTGAAGACCCTCCAGCGCAGAGCTGGACCCTGCGTGAGGGATTCCGACGCATCCTCGGTCGCCCCCTGCCCTGAATGGCAGACTGGAACCATGGCCGACGAGAAGGACACCCCCGAGACGGGCTCCGACGATCCGAAGGAGCGCTACCGCCAGGCGCTGGAGCGCAAGAAGGCCCAGGGCGGACACCAGGGCCAAGGTCAGGCCTCATCCGGTGGGTCAGCCAAGGGGTCGTCGGCGAAGGCGGGCGGCAAGCGGGAGTTCCGGCGCAAGAGCGGCTAGTAGCCCTCGCTCCCTACGCCCTTGTGCACCGTGAAGAGGTTCGTGGGGTCGTACTTCTTCTTGATCGAGAGCAGACGGCGGTAGTTGCTTCCCCAGAACTCCCGTTGCCAGCCCTTCTGGAAGTAGTTGCCCTCATTTGAGTAGGACCCGCCGCCCGGCGTGGCCTTGTGGATGGCCGCTGACGCTGCCATCACGCCGTCGTACTGCGACTGCGAGACGGTGCGATCCGGCTCGTGCCCCTCGACACCCGGGTACTTCGACTGCTTCCACGCGCCGACCGTGATGAAGGCGACGTTGTCGAAGACCGCGGGGTTGATCGACGTCGTGAGATCGCGCTCCTTAGCCTCGGGGTCTTCGCCATAGAGCGCTTTGTTGGTCTGCCAAAGAATGAGCGACGTGCGCGAGGCATCGAAGAGCCCCTGGGCCAGCTCGCGCGCCTTGGCGCCCTGCGTCATGGACCACGGCACGCCACGCCCGTCATAGGCACCCCAGTAGGCGCCCACCTCAGCCGCATTGCCGGTCCACCAGAAGTAGCCCGCGGGCGCATTCCGCCGGGTGTCAAAGATCGCCTCGCGGGTGGTCGGATTCCACCGGTTGCGGAAGGGCTGGGAGCTGAACTTCACGTCGACGGTGAAGTCCTCCGGGCGCGCTCGCAAGGGTGCGAGGAAGGGCTCCCAGGCAGTCTGGGCCGCCTCAGTCGTGATGTCGAGGAACGTCGTGCCGACCTGCATGACGTTGAGCCCGGTATCGAACTCCTCGGCCATCGCATAAGCCTCATTGAGGATCACGCCCTCGCCCCACTTGGGATCG
Organism: Candidatus Nanopelagicales bacterium; assembly: GCA_044360385.1. GTDB lineage: Bacteria > Actinomycetota > Actinomycetes > S36-B12 > S36-B12 > Mxb001. The sequence goes on along the minus strand of JBIKKK010000001.1, from coordinate 63,321 downwards.
GTCAGCGTCGATCCTGCGAACTCGACGTAACGCTGGAGGAGCTCGAAGTACGCCGTATCCGACTTGGCAGTGATGGGCCCGCCGATCCAGCCCGAGATGGTGGGCTCGGGATGCGCGAGGTAGGTCATGCGCGTGACAACACCGAAGGTGCCACCGCCGCCTCCGCGCAGGGCCCAGTAGAGGTCGTCGTTTTGGTAGGTGTTCGCCGTAACGATCTTGCCGCTGGCGAGGACTACGGTCAACTCGAGGACGCCCCCGGCACCACTGCCGAAGCGCTTGCTGAAGGAGCCGAAGCCGCCACCGAGAGCGAAGCCACCGCACGCGCCGACGCTCGTGCATCCGCCGCCTTGGATGTAGAGACCGTTGGCCGAGGCGATCTTGTAGGCCTCGAGCCAACGATTGCCCGCCGTCGTCGTCACCGCGGGGACGCCGGGCATGCCCGGAGGTGCACCCTTGGGCACGAAGGAGTCGTGCACGCTGACCTGGCGCATGTTGTGCGTCCAAATGAGCAGGGAATTGCGAGGGCCACAGGAGCGACCGTAGTAGTCGTGGCCCGTGCCCTTGACCACGAGGCGCACGCCATTCCTACGCGCGAAGTTGACTGCTGCCTGGATGTCCTTGCCGCTCTCCGCGGCGACGGCGTACCCGCTGGGCGTGGACTGCCATGCTTTGTACATACCGGTCGACTGAGTCGCGCCTGCCTGCTCCTCGAGGTACCACGGGTTCTTAAACTTCGCGGGTACGTCGACCCCGGGCTTGAGGTTGGCCCATGGCTGATTCGGGCGAATGAGGCGACCACCGACCTGGCGGCGCAACTGCTCCCAGGCCTGCTTGCCCGGCCACGCGGCACGCGCCGCGGGCTCAGCGGGGGCGGCAGTCGCACTCGTTGCGGGCATGGCGGCCGCGGCTGCGGCACCCGCCGTCGCACCAGCGGCAAGGCCGAGGAAGGTACGTCGACGCAGGGGCGGGGTCTCAGTCATGCCCTGTGGGTATCACAGATTGACTCCGCTTGACTCCGCGGTCGATGAATCACGCCACATCGTGGGGCTTCCCCGGCTCCGTCGCGGCCGGGTGACGGCTCACGAATTCCATGAGGGCTCTGGCGAACTCCTCGGGAGCATCCTGAGGGATCCAGTGGCTCGCATTCTCCACCGCCACAAGTTCAGCCCCCGGGATGTCACGCTCGAGGCGCTCGGCGTCGGAGAATCGCTGCCAGGGATCGTCGACCCCCCACAGCAGCAGCGTTGGCGTGCCAATGCGCCCGAGCAGAGGTGTGAGGGCAGACGTATGGCTGGTATTCAAGGCCGATGCATTGCGGATGAGACTCAGCGCACCCTCCGCGTCTGCATACGGTGCCGCGATTCCCTCGATCCACTCCTTCGTGAGGCGCTCGGGACGCGAGATCCCATCGGGCAGACCTCCGCGCACGAACTCCGCGATCTCCGCCGGGTCCTTGCGGACCCACTGCGGATCTCCCAGCGCGATCATGTCATCGATGGGCCACGAGTCGTACGCGACTGCGTTCGACAATGTGAGCGTCGCGAGGCGCTCGGGCGCATCAAGGGCCAAGTTCAGTCCGACGCCGCCGCCAGTGTCGTGTCCCACAAGGTGCACACGATCCAAGCTCAGGCTGTCAAGGAGCGCGATCACCATGCGGGCCTGTGCCTCGAGAGAGCGATCGCTGACGTCGCGCCGGTCAGACCAGCCGTGACCGATGAAGTCCGGGGCAATAATCCTTGCGTGGTCTTCGAGCAGAGGAAGCACAGCCCCGTAGAGATAGGACCAGGTGGGGATACCGTGCAGGAGGACGATGACCTCCGCGGCATCCGCCGGGCCCCGATCGACGTAGGCCACTTCGAGCGGTACCCGCGAGATTCCTTCGAGGACGGTGCGCCTCTGGGCGTCGCGGAAGGTCTCGGCCGACAGGTCCGGCCCGAGCGCGCTCACGGGAGGTCGATCTCCCACTCGTAGGAGAACTTGCTGATATCGAGGATGAGAAATGTCTCGACCTTCACCACGCCGTGGATGCTGCCGACCTTGTCTGTCGAGAACTCGAGCAGGTGCTCATGCGAGGAGAAGAATGCCTCGATCATGATGTCGAATCTGCCCGTGGAGAGTCCGCAGTAGCGGACCTCGGGGAGGGTGATGAGCGTCTTCGAAACATCGCGCAGCCGCTCAAGGCTGACGTTGAGCCCCATGATGGCCGACAGGGTGTAGCCGGCGAGCTTGGGCGTCGGCACCGCGACGATCTCGATCAAGCCCTGTGAGAGGAGGTTGGCGATGCGCTTGCGTATGGTGGCCTCGGTTACCCCTAGAAGACGTCCCACCTCGACATTGCTCGCTCGACCGTCGGACTTGAGGATGCCGATGATCCCCTTGTCGAGTTCATCAATGTCGTAGGAGCGCTGCTCATCCGTCGTACCCATGCGCTGACCCTCCTGGGGCGCGCGTCTCCTGGACAGCACGGAGTCATCGTAGTCAGTCACGTCGTCAGGTCCGTGCGCCCAGGTCCTGCCGATCCGATCAGGCGGGGGGGCCGGATCGGCAGGACCTGGGGTCACCTCAGTAGACCTTGGTTTCGGTGAGCACGGCGTACTCCGCCGGGTGAGACGCACGCATGATCAAAGTGCGCACGACACCGATGACGAAGACCACGGGAAGGATGGCGAGCAGCGCCCAGTTGACCCAGTCCGTCCTGCCTGTGAAGTAGTCGAAGTTCGTCATGATGAGGTAGCACGCGATGGTGAGCAGCACGGCGCTGACCGCGGGCGCGACGATCGTGCTCCACACGGTCAGGTTGCTGTCGCGGTTGCGCGCGAAGTAGGCGACGATCGCCACCGAGCACAGCGCTTGCAGGACCACAATCGCGATCACACCGGGGGCGACGCCGAGCAGGAAAACCTGAAGGTAAGGGTCGGCGCCGATGAAATAGAAGACCACCGTGAGCACAAGTGCGATGGCAACCATCACCTGGCTCGCAACATAGGGCGATCCGTACTTCGGGTTGACCTTGGCCAGCCCGGCCGGAAGCAGTCGCTCCCGGCCCAGCGCAAACATGTAGCGGCTCGCTGTGTTGTGAAACGCCAGCACGGACGCGAAGGAGCTGGTCACCAGGAGAACCTCGGTGACCACGACGGCCGGGTAGCCCACGTACTGTTCCATGGCCGCGAAGACGAGGCCCACAGGATCGGCCAGGGCTGCTTCCTGGATGGCCGAACTGCCGTAGGCGGTCACCAGAACCCAGGCCATGAAGCCGTAGAAGACGGTGAGGAACCCCACGGCAAGGTAGATCGCGCGAGGCAGGGTGCGCTTGGGGTTCTTTGCCTCTTCGGAGTAGATGGCTGTGGACTCAAAGCCAATGAAGGCGCCGAACGCGATGGCGAACATCGCACCCGCACCCGCACCCGCAAAAACTGTCGTGGGCGAGAAGCCGCTGAAGTCATAGCCTTCAGCACCGCCCTGGAGCAGGACGGGGACGGCGAGGACGAGGAGCACACCGGCCTCGGTGAGGAGAGCTACGCCCAAGACCTTCGCGCTCAGGGAGATCTGGCGGTAGCCCAAGAAAGCGACGATGGCCAGCGCGATGAGGGAAAAGACGATCCAGGGGATGTCGACTCCCCAAAGGCTCGCAAATAGGACCTGGGTGAAGGCTCCGATCGCGCCAAACTGCCCAATAACGATGACGGCGTAAGCGACCATGGCAAGGAAAGCCGCGCCGCCTCCCATGGGACGCCCGAGTCCGCGGCCGATGTAGGCGTAAAAGGCGCCCGAATTGGTGATGCGCAGCGCCATGCGCGTGAGGCCCACGGAGAAGAGGACAAGCACAAGTCCAGCAATGACTTGAGCCCCGACCGCACCGGGACCTCCGATCATGAACGCGACCGGCAGGAAGCCCGCCACCACGAGAAGCGGGCCTGCGGCCGCGATGGTGAAGAAGGCGATCTCGAGTGGGCCCATGTTGCCCGTGATGCGTGCGCTGCCGGACGCCTCCGGCGTACTCGTTCCTGACTGACTATCGGACATGGCACCTCCTATCTGAGGCTTCAGGGCCCGTGAGATCGAGTCTCACTGGCCACCGTGCTGCGGGTCATACGCGGCCACGTACGCCCCTCGTGCTAGCTCGAAGCAGTCCAGGTGCGGGCGAAGCACCCCTGCCCCGATTTGCCCCCCGGTCTTGCCCGCGAGACCGCCATCGATAGCGGGAGTGAGTCCCTCGCGGATGACGAGCTCGACATCAATGCCCACCGGCGATCCCCGGAAGGAGAAGGGAGGGAGCAGGAACTCGTCATGCTCTGCCACGGTGATGCGATACATCTCCTCGTTTGCGCGGAGCATCGCGGCGTAGTCGCCCCCTTGGTAGGCCTGAAGCGTCGGCGCGCAGGCCTGCGCGAATCCGCCTAGGCCCACAACCTCGGTGAAACAACTCTCTCCGCCGATCCACTCCGCATCGTCAGGCCCGAAGCCGTCGAAGAACCGGCCCTCCAGAGTGGGATGAGCCCCCGTGAACCATTGGTCTCCCAGACCACTCACACGAATAGACAGGCCAAGACAATCGATGACGATGCCGGTGACCACGCTGCTGCGCTCAATCCCATGAGCGGCGTCTGCGGTGCACTTCGCAGCCGCCATTCCCATGCGCAGGAAGGTGTAGTCATTCTCCTCCAGGAATTCGATGACGTGGCGCGCCTGAGGCATCGAACCGTCGAACACCATCTCGGTGAGCACGTCGCGAATCGTGCGATCGAAGAGCATCGTTGCCGCCGTGTTCCGGCTATGGAGCTCGTCACCCATTCGAAGGGCGCGCGCCATGATCGACTTCAAGTCGATCGGTCCAGTACGCCGAAGCACCTCGGCGAGAACCGGGCCCATGACGGACTCGAGCCAGCGCAGGGACTCGATGACCGTCTCTCCGTAGGCCCCGTAGTTGAGCCGCATGGGGCTCTTGCCTTCATACAGATTGCAGTAGGCGCGGCCCCCGAACGTGGCATCCTCCACGACGAGGACGGGCATTGACGCCGTGTAGATGCCGGCCACAGAGCCGATGCATCCGTGCGCCTGGGTCGTGCCAACAGTGATCGCGCCCTCGAGGATGAGGCGATCGGCCTCTTCATGATCCTGGGCGAGACCCTCGAAGAGGGCAGCGTTGAGGACCGAGCGCCGCTGGCCACCCTGGTAGCTCTCCCAGCCGAGTGGAGCCCCCGACGTCAGGATGGTGCTCGCCGTCACGCCGGGCACCACATCCTCTGCTCGCGCGACATCCACGAGCATCGGCCGTGCCTCCAGCATGCGGCTCACCGTCAGCGCATTGGCGAGTGCACGACGCGCGTCGGCATCAGAGGAGAGAGCCAATTCATTCACGTGACCTGCTCCTATCCTTCTTGCTGCCGTGCTCGCGCAGCGGCTACGGTCCGCTAGTTCTGCTGCAGATACCTGTCGATCTCCCAGTTGGTGACGACCGAGTTGAACTCCGCGACTTCCCTGCGCTTGTAGTCGAGATAGGCGCTGTGGAAGGCGTCTCCCATCACCTCTCGGGCCAGGTCATCCGCCTCGAGCTCATTCAGGGCATCGCCCAGGGTGGTGGGCAACGAGATGTCTCCCGCTGCGGCGAGCTGCTCCTTCGTGGCCTTGTACATGTCGTAGTTGAGGGGGGCTCCCGGGTCCAGCTTTCGCTGGATCCCATCGAGACCCGCCGCAAGGACGATGCCGATGCCGAGGTGGTAGTTCACTGCTGCATCTGCAGTGCGCACCTCGAGGCAGTGCCGGTTTACCGGCATCCGGCACATCAGCGTGCGATTGTTCTCACCCCAGGCCCGGTAGACAGGAGCCCAAGAAATCTCGTCCATATAGCCCTTGCTGGTGAATCGCTTGTATGAGTTCACGAGAGGGGAAGTCAGGGCCATGATGGCGCCTGCGTGCTCAAGTACGCCGGCTACGAAGTGGCGCGAGAGCTCGCTGTAGGTTCCATCAGGCGCCTCAAAAAGATTCTCTCCGGTTTCCGCATCCGCGATGCTGATATTGATGTGGGATGCGGAGCCAAAGTCATCCTGGAATGGCTTGGGCATGAACGTGGCGATGCAGCCCACTTCCCGCGCGCAATGCTTCGCCATGAGGCGAAAGAGCACCATCCGATCAGCCATGGTGATCGCGTCGGCGTAATGGAAGTTGAATTCGTACTGGCCATCACCACCTTCATGGTCGAAGGAGTAGAGACCCCAACCCAGCTCCTTCATGTGCTCGGCCATCGGCGTCAGGAACGCCGAGGCCTGGACGGTTGCCTCTAGGTCGTATCCGCGGGTCGGTGTGTTGAGCACATCATCCGAAACCAGTGGAACCCAGCGGCCTTCTTGCTCGCGAATGACGTAGAACTCCGGCTCGATGCCAACGTTGGCAATGAATCCCATCTCCCGCGCCTTCGCCACCTGAGCAGTGAGGAAGTTGCGACCTTCCATGGGGTACGGCACGCCGTTCAGGTGGAGGAGGGTTGGGATCACGGCGAACTCTGGCTGCCACGGAAGCACGACCACGCGATCGAGTTCGGGGAAGCCCGCACACTCGTCCTCGTGGGGGCCGAGGTCGCCCATCCCCTCAAGCGCCCCCACCGTGTAGAGCTCCGAGCCTTTCGCCATAGAAGGCAGGAACTCGACAGGGACGCACTTGCTCTTCGGGACCCCGAGGACGTCCACGTAAAAGCCGAAGACGTACTTCACGCCCCGTGTGATGAGGTCGTCCCGCAATTCCTCCGGTGTCATGCGTGCTGCTCCAATTCGTCCAAGGTCGGTCGATTGGAGACGAAATCTAGAGCCATGGATCTCGAAATTTCCGGATTTCGACCAAACATCTCAAAAAAAGACGAAAATCGAACCACTGGCGACCAGAAGTGCGAGCAGTTACCAATACAGCCCAGGCCCCTCGGGCCCGCATGTCTGGCACAGTGAGCGCCGCGCAAGTCCTCGGCAAAAATCGCCCGATCGGAGGTCAGGCATGGGAGCGCTCCTGGCGCTCGGATCGGGGCTGGCCTGGGGGTGCGCCGACTTCATCGGGGGCCTAGCCGCCCGGCGGGTCGGCCCTCTTCGAGTGATGGTGCTGTCCTACCCAGCAGGCGCGATCCTCCTCACGCTATTGGCCCTCACCGTCGTACCGGGACAGTTGGAACCCGCGGTCATCGGCTGGTCAGTCTTCGTCGGAGTCACAGGGGGCGCCGCAATCTTCCTCCTCTACGCGGCGCTTGCTCTAGGACCCATGGGCATCGTGTCCCCCCTTACAGCGTTGGGAAGTGCGGCCGTACCCGTCGTTGCCGGAATCATTCGTGGAGAGGCGCTGACCCTGCTCATCGTGGCGGGCATGGTCCTCGCCGCCATGGCCGTGATCTTCGTCAGCCGCGAGCCTGGGCCTCACCGCCAGGTGACGTCGCGTGCACTGCTGCTCTCCGCGGCAGCGGGCCTGTTCCTAGGGCTCTGCCTCACCGGGCTCGGGCTCGCACCTGCTACCTCGGGTATCTGGGTGTCGGCCCTCGGACGTTGGATCGCGAGTGGACTGATACTCCTGATGGCCGTCGTTCTCCTTGTGCGCCACGGCCGACAATCGTGGACCCCATATCCCCTTGCACTCGCCTTGGCCGCAGGTGCTCTCGACGGAGTGGCCAACGGACTCTTCCAGGTGGCTGCGCAGCGCACGGAACTGGTCATCGTCGCCGTCATTAGCTCGCTCTATCCCGCGGCCACGCTCCTCCTAGCCCGCTGGTTGCTCAACGAGCGGCTATCTCCCGTGCAGTGGGCCGGCGTCGCGCTCGCTCTCGGCGCCGTCGTCGCCCTCACTGTCTAGTCGCCGCCAGAGCCTGCGCACTCGCCTCGAGGATCGATGCAATGTCCGTGTCGTCGATCCCGCGATGCGTCACCGCGCGCACCTGTCCGTGGGGGTAGGCGACCATGCCGACACCCCGCTCGCGCAGAGCGGTGAGGTACGCCGTGCGCCGCTGCGCGCCTCCCGTGACCGCGAAGAGCACGAAATTGGTCGTGACGCGCTCGGGATCGAGAAGGGTGCCATCGGGCTGTGCGAGGTGCCCGGGCGAGACGATGCCCTCCTGCTCTCGGAGGCCCTCGGCAAGCACCCTCGCGCGACGGTGATCCTCCGCGAGACGCTGCACCGTCCCCTCCGGGCCATCCTGAAGCGCGACCAGGCCGGCAGCAGCCAGGATGCCCGCCTGGCGGAGTCCGCCACCGAGCAGCTTGCGCGCACGACGTGCGCGCCAAATGAAGTCGGTCGAGCCGACGACCACGCTGCCCACGGGTGCGGATAGGCCCTTGCTCAGGCAGAAGGTCACCGAGTCCGCATCGCGCACGAGTTCGGCGACGGGCAGATCCAGTGCCACGGCAGCGTTGAAGAGCCGCGCGCCATCAATGTGAATGGGCAGGCTCGAGGGAAGTGCCGCCCGCAGCCGCGCGACGTAATCCGGTGCGATCGGGCGGCTCATCGTGTGTGCGTGGCAGTTCTCCACCACGACGAGGCTCGTGATGGGGCAGTGCGGGTCACCCGCGTCCTGGATCGCGCCGAAGACGGCTTCGATGGGCATCTCACCGTCGGACGTCTCGGCAATCGGCCGCATGCCGGCTCCCGCGACAACCGCGTAGTTGGCCGCCTCGTCGTTGAAGACGTGTGACTCCGCCGGGGCGATGATCTCGCCACCACGGGGCACGTGCGCCATGAGGCTGACGAGATTGCCCATGGTCCCGGAGGGCACAAAGAGCGCGGCCTCCTTGCCGAGCAGATCAGCCGCGCGCGCTTCGAGGGCCAGGATCGCGGGGTCATCGCCGAAGACATCGTCGCCGACCGGGGCCTCCGCCATCGCGGTGCGCATTGCGACCGTCGGATGGGTGACCGTATCGGAGCGCACATCGATCGCGGGCGCCTGCGGGCCCTGGGGAGCGGCGTACGACATGGGCAGACCCTAGTCGCAGACGGTGCCGGGCTCGGGCAGAGTGCCGTCGAGGAAGAAGGCATCGACCGCCTCGTCGATGCACGCCGATCCCTCGCGATAGGCGGTGTGGCCATCCCCCTCGCGCACGAGAAGCACCGCGTCGCCGAGCTGCGCGACGAGGACCTCCGCCCAAGCGAAGGGCGTCGCCGGATCATGCGTCGTGGCGACGACGAGCATCGCGGGAGCCGCGCTCGCCAGCACCGGTGGCTCCTCCACCTCCGAACCAGCGCAGGGCAGGTTGCCCCACGCGAGGTACTCGCCCAGCACGGGCGCAGCCGCCGACAGTCGCTCGACGGAGGCAGGGAAGTCGGTGGGGGCTTCGCGATCGCGGCATGAGATCGCGTAGAAGGCGTCGAAGGCGTTGTCGCGATAGCTGCCATCGGGCTGGCGGCCGACGCGCTCGTCGAGCATGAGCTGCAGCGGGGTGCCGTCTCCCGAAGCCAGCGACGCGAGTGCGTCCAGCAGGCGCGGGCGGTCGTCGACGCGATAGAGCGACATGAGGATGGCGTAGGTCGCCGCCGCCTCCGTGAGCGGCCGCTCGGGGTCGCTCGTGGGCGCCGGCGCAGCGTCGAGATCTTCGAGCAGTGCGCGCAATCGGAGCAGTCCCGCCGCCGGGTCATCACCGAGCGGGCATCCGCCCGCGTCCGCGCAGTACTCCACGAAGCGGGCAAGCGCGTCCTCGAATCCCAGGGCCTGGCCGAGGGTGAGTTCCTCCGCGTCGAGATCCGCGGGCAGCGGCCCGTCGAGGACGAACCGGCCGACCCGATCGGGGAAGAGCGCGGCATAAGTCGCGCCGAGATGCGTGCCATAGGACACCCCCAGGTAGTCCAGGCGGTCCTGGCCGAGCGCGGTGCGCAGCACATCGAGATCGCGTGCCGCATCGGCGGTCGACATGTGCTCGAGGAGTCCCTCGACCGGGGAAGTGCACTCGAGGATGGCGCTCGCACGCTCCAACTCGGTCACCTCGGCGGGAGTGTCGGGCGTGCCATCGACGGAGATCAGCCGGTCGAACTCGGCATCGCTCGCGCAGTCGACCGGCGCTGACGCACCGACGCCTCGCGGGTCGAATCCGACGACATCAAAAGCGTCCCGCACCTCGTCGGTGACCACGGCGCTTGCCGCGCGCGCATAGTCGACTCCGCTCGAGCCAGGACCACCCGGGTTGACCACCAGCGCGCCGCGCGCCTCGCCCGTCGACGGACTGCGCAGGACCGCGATCGCGAGCGTGCCCCCGTCGGGGTCGGCGTAGTTGACGGGGACCTCGAGCGACGCGCACTCGAAGCCATCGCAGTCGGTCCAGACCAACTGCTGGTCGTAGTAGCGCGCGAGGTCCGGGGTCGGCGGGGTCGGAGTCGGGGCTGGGGTGGAAGGAGATGCTGCCGGAGCGCTGCAGGCCGCGAGGGCCCCGGTGAGCAACACCGCTCCCATCGCCCGCACCAGCGCACCCACCCTGGGAGGCTACGTGCGCTCCGGGCGCGGATGCCATGCGGGGCGGGGGCGGCGTAACGTGGGTACATGGCCAGCGACCGCGACCAATTCGCCCGCGTCGTGCAGGCGGGCATTGCCCGGGGCATGGACGTCGTCGATGCGTGGAAGCAGGCGAGGGCCCAGCGCCCCAGTGCACAGGCCCGGGCCCTGCGGGCCGAGCATGATCGGCAGCTCGCTGAGCAGCAGCGCGCCCTGCGGCGCCATCAGCGCCGCGAGAGGACTCTCAACAACGAGATCACCGGCGGCGTGGCTGTCGCGGGAGTGGCAGGCACGCTCGGCGTGCTCGACATCGTCATCGAGAGCACTACGGCAGCAGCGGGGGTCTACGGACCGGCATGGATCTGGATCGCACTCGCCGCAGGTGGGGGCATCACCGCAGCGGTGGCGAGGCGCAAGCGCGCGCAGCTCCCGCCCGCACCCCGCGTCGATGCCGTGCCGCTCTCCCCCGTGGTCGTGCCCCCCGATGCGATCGGCGCCGAGCAGTCGCAGCGACTCACGTCACTACGACTCCAACTCGCCCAGGTGATCCCCGCTATCGAGCGACTCCACCCCGGTGCCGCATCCGACCTGCGTCGCGCCGATCTCGAGGCTGCCCCGCAGTTGCATGCCCTGGTGGACCGACTGGTCGTGCTGCACGGGATCCGCGTCGAGATGGCAGGCACCGAGGCTGAAGCAGCCGCAACCTCCGCCGCCGTCGAAGTCCGCGAACGACTGGCCACCGGGTGCGCGACGTACGAACGCCTCATCGCAGCCTCGGCGACGATGCTCGCCGCCCCCGACGTCACGCGAGGCACCGATGAGGTGCTGGCCCCCGCACTCGAGGGGCTTACTGCCTATACGCACGGGCTCCAGCGCGCCGCCAACTCCTAGCGGACCCGCACGAGCGGGTCACCCCGCTAGCGGACCCGCACGAGCGGGTCACCCCGCTAGCGGACCCGCACGAGCGGGTCCTTGACCTCCACAAACATGCCCTCCAGCACCAACGGCAGCGCGCCGTTGGCCTGCACCGCGAGACGACCACGCTCGATCGCGTCCAGGCGTCGACCGGTGTCCGTCGCCGTGCTCGTCGCTGCCTCCTGGGTGAGCTGCGTGCGCATCTCGTCGTTGACGAGCGGCACACCCGCGTCGAGCTGGAGCACGAGGACATCGCGGTAGTAGGTGATCAGGTCGACGAGGGCTCGATCCAGTTGGTCGCGAACCGCACGCTTGCGTCGACTCGCCTGGACCTTGCGAAGATCCTTGAGTGCACGGTCGGCAAGCTTGTCGAGCCGCGTCTTAGTGATTCCCTCGGCACCCGCGCCGTAGGCCCGCATCAGGGACTCCTCTTCCGCGACATCGAGTGAGTCCGTGATGCTTGCGGCATCCTCCGTGGCCATGGCGAGGAGCTCCTCGGCCGCGATGAAGCAGGAGCTGAGATCGCGCAGGCCCGAGGGGATGCGCAGGACATCCTGACGTCGACGGCGCGCCTCTTCGTCGGTCGCGAGAGCCCGCGCCCGGCCGATGTGACCCTGCGAGGCGCGAGCTGCGAAGGCGGCCATGGCGGGATCGACCGCGTAGCGATCGCGCAGCGCCTCGGCCACCTCGGGCGTCGAGGGAGTCCGCAGGTGCAGGGAACGCGTGCGTGACCGGATCGTCGCGAGGACATCCTCGGGGCTCGGCGCGCACAGCAGCCACACCAGATGGGGAGGGGGCTCCTCCAGAACCTTGAGCAAGACATTGACGGCCGACTCCGTCAGGCGGTCCGCGTCCTCGATCACGACGATGTGCCACGGTGCATCGGCGGGGACGACCGCTGCTCTCAGGACCAACTCGCGGGCATCGTCAACGCCGTAGCTGAGAGTCTCGGAGCGGACGAGATCGACATCAGGATGGGTGCCCGCGATGGCCGAGGTACAGATAGAGCAGGTGCCGCACCCATGATCCGGGCACTGCAACGCCGCCGCGAAGGCGACCGCGGCCGTCGAGCGCCCCGACCCCGGCGGACCGGTGATAAGCCATGCATGGGTCATGGCCGCGGGATCCGCAGCGGCATGGGCGAGTTCCTCGACGACCGCGTCTTGGCCGATGAGGGAGTCCCAGACCGAGGTGGTCATCAGGCATCGCCCACGAGGGCGCTCACGGCCACGGCGATCTCCACGGCAAGGTCCTCCGCGGGCCGCGATCCGTCGAGCACGAAGTAGCGGTCTGGATGCTCGGTCGCGATGTCGAGGAAGGCCTGCCGCACGCGCGCATGCCACTCGATCGGCTCGGACTCGAGCCGATCAGGGCCCACGACACGCGCGAGCCCGAGGGCCGGATCGACATCGAGCACGATGGTGAGGTCAGGCACGAGTCCGCCCGTCGCCCACAGGCTCAATTCCGCGACGCGCTCGGCGCCGAGACCACGCGCCACCCCTTGATATGCCACGGACGAGTCGAGGTAGCGATCGGAGATGACGATGTCACCGCGCTCCAGGCCAGGCTTGATGACCCTCGCCGCGTGGTCGCCTCGCGCTGCCGCAAAGAGCAGCGCCTCGGCGCGATCATCGAGCCCGGCATTGGCAGGATCGAGGAGCACCGCGCGGATCGCCTCGGCCGCCGGAGTGCCCCCAGGCTCCCGCGTGCACAGGACGTTGTGACCGCGCGCGCGGAGGTAGTCGGCCAGGGCGTTGGACTGAGTGGACTTGCCCGCGCCCTCTCCACCCTCGAAGACGATGAAGCGGGCGTCGGTCACGCGAGCGAGCCTACGCGTGCCTAGGCATCCGCAGGCTGCGGCTGAGCCATGAGGGCTGCGGTCGTGAGGCTGGGGCCGGCCGCCTTCTTGGCTGCCTTCTTGGCGGGAGCCTTCTTGGCTGCCTTGTTGGCTGCCTTCTTGGCGGGAGCCTTCTTGGCCGCAGCCTTCTTGGCCGGGGCCTTCTTGGCAGCCTTCTTGGCCGTCCGCTTCACCGGCCCCCGAGCGCGGCGGTCTGCGAGCAATTCGAAGGCACGGCCCGGATCAATCGTCTCCGGATCGTCGTCGCGGCGCAGCGAGGCATTGGTCTCGCCGTCGGTGACGTAGGGACCGAAGCGACCCTCCTTGAGCACGACCGGACGGCCCGACACGGGATCGTCGCCGAGCTCCTTCAGCGGCGGCGCGGATGCAGCGCCGCGCCTCTGCTTGGGCTGGGCGTACAGGGCGAGCGCCTCCTCGAGGGTGACGGTGAAGATCGACTCCTCCGTCGTAAGGGAGCGGGAGTCCTTGCCCTTGAGCAGATAGGGGCCATAGCGGCCGTTCTGCGCGGTGATCTCGACCGCGTCCGCAGGGTCGACGCCGACGACGCGCGGAAGTGAGATGAGGCGGAGGGCATCGTCGAGGGTGACGGTGTCGAGCGACATCGACTTGAGCAGCGAGCCCGTGCGGGGTTTCGCGGACTTCGGCGCGTCCTCGGCGAGCACCTCGGTCACGTAGGGGCCGTAGCGTCCGGACCTGGCCACGATCGCCAGGCCCGTCTCGGGGTCGACGCCCAGTTCGCGCTCACCCGATGGCTGGGAGAGCAACTCCTCGGCCTTCTCCGCGGTGAGCTCGTCGGGAGCGAGGTCATCGGGGATGGACGCCCGCTCGTCGCCGCGCTCCACGAAGGCGCCGTAGCGACCCACGCGGACGACAGCATCCGTGCCTTCGATGGGGAAGGTCGACAGCATGCGCGCGTCGATGGCGCCGAGATCGGTGGTGAGATCGAGTACGCCGCGGAAGGGACCCGTGTCGGTGTCACCACCGCGCCAGAAGGTCTCCAACTGCGCATCGCGACCGGCCTCGCCGTTGGCGATCGCATCGAGGTACTCCTCCATGCGCGCGGTGAAGCGGTAGTCGACCAGCTCGCTGAAGTGCTCCTCGAGCAGGCGGATGACGGCGAAGGCAAGGAACGACGGGATGAGCGCCGAACCCTTCTTCCAGACGTATCCGCGGTCGACGATGGTGCCCATGATCGCGGCGTAGGTCGAGGGACGACCGATGCCGAGCTCCTCGAGCTTGGCCGTGAGGGATGCCTCAGTGAATCGCGCAGGCGGGTTGGTGGAGTGGCCATCGGCCGCCATGTCCGCGGCCGCCACGGTCTGGCCCTCGCGCAACACGGGCAGCACGCGCTCGGACTCATCCTCGGAGTCCTCTTCACGCGTGTCTTCGTAGGCGGCCTTGAAGCCGGCGAAGAGCGTGACGGTGCCCGATGCGGTGAATTCGACGTCGCGGCCATCCGATGCGACCGCGCCGATCGTGACGGTCGTGGTCGCGACTCGGGCGTCGGCCATCTGCGAGGCGAGGGTGCGCTTCCAGATGAGGTCATAGAGAGCGAACTCATCGGCACTCAACTCGCGCTGCACCTCACCCGGGGTGCGGAAGGCTTCGCCTGCGGGACGGATGGCTTCGTGCGCCTCCTGCGCGTTCTTCACCTTGCGGTCGTAGCGGCGCGGCGCCTCGGCGACGTGGTCGTGGCCGTAGAGCTCCGCGGCCTGGGCACGAGCCGCGGTCACCGCGGTCTCAGAGAGCGTCGTGGAGTCCGTGCGCATGTAGGTGATGTAGCCACGCTCGTAGAGGCCCTGGGCGACGCGCATCGTGCGCTGCGCATTCCAGCGGAATCGCCGCGAGGCCTCCTGCTGGAGCGTCGACGTCATGAAGGGGGCCTTGGGACTGCGCTTACCCGGCTTCTCGACGACGGAGCGGACGGTGTAGTCCACCCCTTCGAGCGCGGTGGCAAGGGATTGAGCCCCCGACTCGTCGAGCACCACGCAGTCGCGGCCGGTGAGCTGGCCGCGGTCGTCGAAGTCACGCCCGGTGGCCAGGCGCTTGCCCTCGACGAGGTTGAGTCGGGCAGAGAAGGCTCCGGGATCGAAGGTCGCCGTCAGGTCCCAGTACGACGCGGAGACGAAGGCGATGCGCTCACGCTCGCGGTCCACGACAAGTCGAACGGCGACCGACTGCACACGGCCTGCCGAGCGAGCATCGCGACCGATCTTCTTCCAGAGCACCTCGGAGACGGGGTAGCCGTAGAGCCGATCGACGATGCGTCGCGTCTCTTGCGCATCGACAAGCTTCATGTCGAGTTCGCGCGTCTGCTCGAGGGCATCGGAAATGGCATGCTCGGTGATCTCGTGGAAGACCATGCGGCGCACGGGGACCTTCGGCTTGAGCACCTCGAGCAGGTGCCAGGCGATGGCCTCGCCCTCGCGGTCCTCGTCTGTGGCGAGGAGCAACTCGGAGGCGTTCTTGAGCTCCTGCTTCAGCTCCGCGATCGTCGCCTTCTTATTGGCATGTACGACGTAGAAGGGGGTGAATCCGTCGTCGGTGTTGACGGCGTACTTCGACCAGGGCTCCTTGCGCAGACCCTCGGGGAGCTCCGACGCCCGGCTGGCGAGATCGCGCACGTGGCCGACCGATGCCTTGACCCGGAAATCCCGGGATCCCCGACCGTTGAGGTAGCCCTCGATCGTCTTGGCCTTCGCCGGCGACTCGACGATGACGAGCACGCGCTCCGCAGCCACTTCCGCTCCTGTCTTCTCCGCCGTGGGACTGGCGGGACCGTTGGGAGTCTGCGCAGCCCGGGGGTGCCGCTGTCAAATGCCGACCCCTGCCGCCCGGTCCCACCCCCTACGGGGGTGAGCACCGGGACGGTCGTTCCGCTATACGGGACGCCTAGGCGGCGGGGGCGTTGATCTGCTCCTCGCCGACCGCGATGGGGCGGCGCTTCGAGAAGATCACCGAGCCCACGATGATGAGGGTGGCCCCGATGGCGATGGCCCAGCGCAGCGCGGTGTTGGCACCCTCGCCGATGCTCAGGGCCACGACCGCGGGCGCGATGAGCAGCGCGACGAGGTTCATCACCTTGATGAGCGGGTTGATAGCCGGGCCAGCGGTGTCCTTGAAGGGATCGCCGACGGTGTCGCCGATGACCGTCGCCGAGTGAGCCTCGGAACCCTTGCCGCCGAAGTGGCCGTCCTCGACGTACTTCTTGGCGTTGTCCCAGGCACCACCGGAGTTGGAGAGGAAGACTGCCATCAGCACACCCGTGGCGATCGTGCCCGCGAGGTAGGCACCGAGAGCACCCACGCCCAGGCCGAAGCCGACCGCGATCGGCGCAAGGACGGCGAGGAGTCCGGGCGTGATGAGCTCGCGCAGCGAGTCGCGCGTGACGATGTCGACGACCTTGCCGTACTCCGGCTTCTCCGTGCCCTCCATGATGCCGGGATGCTCGCGGAACTGGCGGCGCACCTCGAAGATGACCGCGCCCGCCGCACGCGACACGGCGTTGATCGCGAGGCCGGAGAAGAGGAAGACAACCGACGCACCGATGATGAGGCCGACCAGGTTGGACGGGTTGGCCACGTCTAGGACGCCGGAGTACTGAAGAAGGTCGGAGATGCTGCGGATTGACTCACCCGCGGATGCTCCCGCACTGGCGGTCGCACCGACGACGGCGTCGCGGAAGGCACCGAAGAGTGCGGTCGCGGCGAGCACGGCTGTCGCGATGGCGATGCCCTTCGTGATGGCCTTGGTGGAGTTGCCGACCGCGTCGAGGCGGGTGAGGACCGCGGCGCCCTCGCCCTCGACATCCCCGGACATCTCCGCGATGCCCTGGGCGTTGTCAGAGACCGGCCCGAAGGTGTCCATCGAGACGATGACGCCGACCGTGGTGAGCAGGCCGGTGCCGGCCAGCGCGATGGCGAAGAGGCCGAGGATCACGACGCCGCCACCGAGCAGGTAGGCGCCGTAGACCGCCGCGCCGATGATGAGCGCGGAGTAGACCGCCGACTCCAGGCCGAGCGAGATGCCGGACAGGATGACGGTGGCCGGGCCGGTGAGCGAGCTCTTGGCGACATCGTCGACCGGACGGCGGTTGGTCTCGGTGAAGTACGCCGTGAGCTGCTGGATCACCGCGGCCAGGATGATGCCGATGAAGACCGAGCCGATGACGTAGAAGCGCGGATCGATGGGATCACCCTCGCCGAGCGTCTCGGCTGCGAGGCCGCCGATCGAGGTGATCTCACTCCACGATGCGGGGACAAAGACGAAGATCGCCGCAATCACCAGGACCGCCGAGATCACCGCCGAGATGAAGAAGCCTCGGTTGATCGCACTCATGCCGGAGCGATCGCTCGCACGCGGGGAGACCGCGAAGATGCCGATGACAGCGGTGACGACGCCGATTGCGGGGATCACCAGCGGCAGGACGAGGCCGAGCTCGCCGAAGGCTGCCTTGCCGAGGATGAGCGCCGCGACGAGCGTGACGGCGTAGGACTCGAAGAGGTCGGCTGCCATGCCCGCGCAGTCGCCGACGTTGTCGCCGACGTTGTCGGCGATAGTGGCCGCATTTCGAGGGTCATCCTCGGGGATGCCCTGCTCGACCTTGCCCACGAGGTCAGCGCCGACGTCGGCCGCCTTGGTGAAGATGCCGCCGCCGACGCGCATGAACATCGCGAGGAGTGCCGCACCGAAGCCGAAGCCCTCGAGGACCTTGGGCGCCTCACCCTTGTAGACGAGGACGACGATCGCCGCACCGAGCAGGCCGAGGCCGACGGTGAACATGCCCGCCACGCCACCGGTGCGGAAGGCGATCTTCATGGCCTTCTGCTCACCGGAGTCATTGGCCGCGGCGGCCACGCGCACGTTGCCGCGCACGGCGAGCCACATGCCCATGTATCCGGTGATGGCGGAGAAGACCGCTCCGACGAGGAAGAAGATCGAGCGGCCGATCCGCTCGCTCGTCGTCTCCGCAGGGAGGAGGAAGAGGACGAAGAAGACGATGACCGCGAAGATCGCCAGCGTCTTGAACTGGCGATTGAGATAGGCGGCCGCTCCCTCCTGGACCGCCGCAGCGATCTCCTGCATGCGCGAGGTGCCCTCACTGGCCGACAGCACTTCGCGGACGAGCACGAAGGCGACGAGCAGGGCGAGTACGGCGATGACGGCGACGACGACGACCGTGATGAAGTTGGTGCCGGTCAGGTCGATCGCGGCGGCAGCGGTGGTCATGGGACTCCCTGGTGGACGCGTCCGGGCGGGTGTGGCCCCCCGGTATCAGGAACGGCCCGTGTAACGGGCCGAAACTCCCCGGGATCTTACGCAGGCCCGCCGGCTGCGGTCCGGGGGGTCGGTCGGGGGAGTCATGATGGCCCCCGGATGGACGCAGACACGGACGATCTCGGCACCGCCGCCCTGGGCGCCCTGGCGGCACGCCCCTCCGGGCGGAAGGTGGTCCGCCACCTGCCCGCGCGTCCGGGCACCCCGGGGGCGTGGCCGGAGGGCACACCCCCGGTGCTCCTCGACCGGCTGTCTGACCGTGGCATCACGGCGCCGTGGTCGCATCAGGCCGAGGCGGCCGCAGCGGCCCTGCGTGGTGAGCACGTCGTGGTGTCGACCGGCACCTCCTCGGGCAAGACCCTGGCCATGTGGCTGCCGAGTCTGTCCACGCTGCTCGCCGACGATCGCGCCTGTGTCCTCTACCTCTCACCCACCAAGGCGCTCGCGCATGATCAGCTCGCGGCACTGGTCGAGCTCGATGTCCCCGGCGTGCGCGCCGCGACCTACGACGGTGACACACCCGCCGACGAGCGCGCATGGGTGCGGGCGCACGCCAACTTCATCCTCACGAATCCCGACCTCGTGCATCGTTCGCTGCTGCCGCGCGCATCGGCATGGTCTCGGGTCCTGCGACACCTGAGCTTCATCCTCGTCGACGAGGCGCACCACTACCGCGGGATGTTCGGCTCGCATGTCGCCATGGTGATCCGGCGCCTGCGGCGGCTGGCAGCCCTGCACGGCAGCGATCCCGTGGTGATCTGCGCCTCCGCCACGATGGCGTCTCCCGGGGAGGCTGCAGCGCGACTCATCGGAGCACCCGTCACGCCCGTCGAGATCGACGGTTCCCGCCATGCTGCGGTCACCGCGGTGCTGTGGGAGCCTCCCGAGGCCGTGGGGATCTCCCATCACGACCCGGCCAAGCCCACCCCTCGCAGGTCGGCACTCGCCGAGACCGCCGACGTCCTCGCCGACCTGGCGAGCGAGGGCAGGCGCACCCTCGCCTTCGTGCGCTCGCGGCGCGGAGCCGAGGTCGTGGCGCAGCGGGCACGTGATGAGCTCGCCGAGGTGGATCCCGAGCTCGCCGATGCAGTCGCGGCGTATCGCGGCGGATACCTGGCCGAGGAGCGGCGCGCACTCGAGGCGGATCTGCGCGATGGCCGTCTGCGTGCTGTCGCCACGACCAATGCGCTCGAGTTGGGCATCGACATCAGCGGACTCGACGCGGTCGTCGTCGCCGGCTGGCCGGGCACGCGCGCGTCACTGTGGCAGCAGTGGGGTCGCGCCGGGCGCGGCGATGACGAGGCGCTGGCTGTGCTCATCGCGCGCGAGGATCCGCTCGACCGCTACGTGCTCGAGCACCCGGGTGTCGTCTTCGACCAGCCTGTGGAGTCGGTGGTCTTGGATCCCGCGAATCCCTATGTGCTTGCCCCCCATCTGGCGGCGGCCGCGGCCGAACACCCGCTCACCGACGACGATGCGATCACCTGGTTCGGCCCCAGTGCGCCCGCGCGCCTGATCGACCTGGCTGCGCAGGGCACGCTGCGCCACCGCCGCACCGGCTACTACTGGACGCAGCGTGGCTCCGCTGCCGAGCGCATCGACCTGCGCGGTGACGCCGCACCTCCCGTGCGCCTCGTCGAGGAGGGCACGGGTCGGCTGCTCGGCACCGTGGAGGCCGCGCGGGCCCCCGCGACGGTGCACCCCGGCGCGGTCTACCTCCACCAGGGGGTCACGCACCTGGTCACGGCACTCGATCTTGACGAGTCGGTCGCTCTCGTTCGCGTGGAGGAGACCGATCACACGACGACCGCCGAAGAAGTGGCCGACTACCGCATCCTCGGGGTCGACCGACAGGTCGCCTGGGGGGACGCCGACGTCGTCGTGGGCGAGGTCGAGGTGACATCTCAGGTCGTGGGCTACGTCCGACGCCGCGCGGGCAGCGGGGAGATCCTGGGCCGCGAGTCCCTGGAGATGCCGGAGCGCACCCTGCGCACGCGTGGCACGTGGTGGACGGTGAGCGCGGATCAGGTCGCCGTGCTTGCGTCGGCAGGGATCGACCTCGGGGGTGCGGCACATGCCGCGGAGCACGCGGCGATCGGTCTCATGCCGCTCATCGCGACGTGCGACCGCTGGGATATCGGCGGAGTCTCCACCGAGCTCCATCCGGACACCGGGCGCTGCACGGTCGTGGTCTACGACGGCCATCCCGGCGGGGCAGGCTTCGCTGATCGTGGCTTCGATGCAGCCCAGCGTTGGTGGCGCGCGACGCGCGA
Source organism: Candidatus Nanopelagicales bacterium (assembly GCA_044360385.1). Classification (GTDB taxonomy): domain Bacteria; phylum Actinomycetota; class Actinomycetes; order S36-B12; family S36-B12; genus Mxb001. Next base: position 42,557 of record JBIKKK010000001.1, on the reverse strand, counting down.
CCACATCGCGACCTGCGAGTGCGACGCGGGTTGCCCGTCGTGCGTACAGTCGCCCAAGTGCGGCAATGGCAACGAACCCCTGGACAAGCGCGGGGCGGTCCTTCTCCTCGATGCACTGCTCCTGGGCGCACCTGCCCCGGGCGCGTAGGAACGCGCCTCATTCAGCAATCCCGGCGCGCGACGCACTCGGGATCACGGGGGCTTCGCGCCCGGTCCACTGTGCGAGGCGCCCCAGCATCTCCGGGGCAGGCAGCGCCACTGTGACGACGGCGTCACTCCCCTGGAGAGAGCACGCCACGGAGATGGCCCCCTGCGCTCGCGCGACCTGCTCGGCGACGTCGCAGCCATGAGCGGCGGCGGCGAGGGCTGCGAGGTCGGCGGCGACGGCGGCGCGCTGGTGACCGACCGTCAGCGCGACGATCGCGAGGATGACCAGCCCGGACGCCATGACGACGAAGGCGAGCGCGATGCCGAGCACGGTGGCGACTCCGCGGTCCTCCCGCCAGCGCGCCGTCATCATCGCGTGTCCCCTGTCGGCAGGTCAGCTCCCGCGGATGGCTCGAAATGGTCCATGGACCACTCGGGCGCGGCATGCGCTTCGGCACGCACCGTCACCGACCATCCGGCGAAGCCAGCGAACGGAGGGGACACCTGCTGGCTGGCTTCCACGCGGATGAGGCCGTCGACTTCGGCCAGGTCTACGTCGACTCTGGGGTCAGGGGTCGTGTCGACGACGCCGCGGGCGGCCTGGCGAGCCGCCGTCTGGGCGACGTCGAGGAGGCGGACATAGGTCGCCCCCAGCGACGTCACCCAGACGAGCAGCACCGTGACGGCCAGGAGCACCGGGATCACCAGCGCTGCCTCCACGACGACACTGCCGCGATCACCGCGCCGTCCCGGGGCGTGATGGGCACCCAGGTGCATGGCGACTATCCGAAGAGTGCCGAGAGGGCGTTCGTGATGAGGCCCCAGATGAGGTTGCGTGCCTCGTCGGACATGAGCAGCTTGATGAGCAAGCCGCCGAAGCCAGCCGCCGCCACGGTGCCTACGGCGTACTCGACGGTGGTCATCCCCGCGTCCTCACGGCGGATGCGGGCAATGACCCGGGTGTGTGCCAGGCGATTCAGTGCAGATGTGGTCATGGTCTGCCTCCAGACATGCCGGCGAGACGGCCGGTGCGTGCGAACCGGTGGTCCGCGCCGCCACCGTGCGCCGCGCTCCGCCACGTCACCAGGGCCGCAGGAATGACTGTGGAGAGTTGATGTGGTGCGTCACTGGGGATGACAACGCACGTAGGCTGATGTGGTGATGCGGGTGGCAGGGGGGATGTGCGCCGCTCTCGCTGTCAGCGCCGTCGCCCTGATCGCGCCCGCTGCCATCGCTCGAGCCGAGGTCACCGAGCTCTGCCGCTTCGACGGAGACCGACTGGCCGAGATCAGCGGACTGGCGTACTCCACCCAGCACGATGGCATCGTTTGGGCCCACAACGACTCCGGCGGCGGTGCGCGCCTCTACGCCCTCGACATCGACAGCTGCGAGATCCGGGCGGTCTTGCGCGTCCGCGGCATCGAGGCACAGGATCCCGAGGCGATCGCGATGGGGACTGGTCCGACGGGGGCGCCCGTGCTGTGGTGGGGCGACGTGGGCGACAACACCTCGCAGCGCCGCTTCATCGAGATTCACGCGATCCCCGAGCCGCCGGACCTGCGGAGCGCAACGGTGGATGCCACCACCTACCGCGTGCGTCTCGAGGAGCGTCAGGACTCCGAGGCCCTGCTTGCGGATGGCGACCAGCTGTGGCTCATCGGCAAGGGGCTACTCGGCGGCACGGTCTGGGCAATGCCACAGCCGCTGCCTCCTGGCAAAGAGGTGCGGGCTCGCGCTGTCGGCACCGAGGAAGCCCTCGTAACCGATGCCGCGATGCGCCCGGGCGGTGGCTACGCCGTCCGCGATTACTCAGAGGTGCGCATCTACTCCGGGACACCGCCCGGCACCCTCGAGTCACGCATGCCGCTGCCCGAGCAGGTCCAAGGCGAGGCCATGACGTGGACGCCCGACGGCACCTCCCTCATCATCGCGAGCGAGGGCGACGATCGGCTCTTGCTCGTGCCGGTCGGGGCTCCGGAGGGTGACCCATCGACGTCACCTGAGCCCGTAGCGCCCACCGAGTCGGCTCAGCCATCTCAGTCGGGCTCCCCCGGATCGACACCACAGGAGTCGTCACTGCCATCTCCGACTGCGGTGGAGGATGCCCTCGAGCCTGTCGACAGGGTCGGGACGCTCGCCGTGCTTGCCCTCGCGATCGGCGCGGGTGTCTTCATCATCTCCGCCGCTGCGGTGGCCATCGCCGTGCGATTGCGCTCCCGACAGTGAGCGCACTGCTGCATCAGTGAAGACATGTCACTGCAGGAGGGGAAGGGCAAGGCTCGCCACCACCGGCACGATGCCGAGGAGCAGGAAGGCGGGCAGGAAACACGCCGCGAGGGGTGCCACCGAGCGCACACCGGCAGCGCGCGCCGTGGCCTCGGCCCGCGCTCGCGCCTCGTCGCGTTGATCGTCCGCGACGGAGGCGAGTAGTGCGGCCAGCGGTGCGCCCGTCTCGGCGGAACGCGCAGCCGCGCGGGCAATCGGGCGCAATGATGGCTCGCTTGCCAGCCCCGCCCAGGCACTCGCAGGATCGGCACCGAGATCAAGGGCACCCGTGAGCCGTCCGAGAGGTGTCGCGATCGGATCGCCGAGCGCGTGGGTCACAGCGCGCGCGGCATCCACGGCAGTCGCTCCCGCCGCGAGGCACGCCGCGAGCAGGTCGGCCGCCGCGGGTGCCTGCCGCTCGAGGGTCTCGCGGCGCTGACGCTTGGTGCGGGATTCCATGCGCATGAGCAGGCGGGGTCCGAGGAGCGCGAGGGCAAGTCCGACGCCCACTCCGATGAAGCCACCGACAACGAAGGCGGTGATCACGCCGAGACACATGCAGGCGATCCGGATCACGCCCTTCTCCGTGAAGGACCCGCGTGATCGCCTGCGCCGGGGAGCCGGTCGCGTGGACAGCCACGCGGCCAAGGCGGCACTGACCGCCGCGAGGAGGATCACAGCAATCGCTCCGTGCGTGCGACGATGCGCGAGGCCCAGGCCAGGCCTGCGGCGATGAGCAGAAGTCCGAGCCCGAGGCATGCCCAGCCCAAGGGCGTGCCCACAAGCCAGCCGATGGGGTCACCTCCCACGGCGAGCCCGAGCACGATCCCGAGGGCAGGGAGCAGGGCAAGCATCCGAGCCGTCGCCCGAGGAGCCGCGAGGTGCGCATCGAGTTGGCGCCGGACTTCCTCCGCGCGTCGGTCCTGAGCCACCAGTCGATCGAGGGCATCGGCCAGCCCCGCGCCCTGGTTCGCGGCCACGCTCCAGCACGCCGCTGCCGCAGCGAGGATGGGCAGCGACGACGCACGGGAGTCCTCGCGCAAGGCCTCTACAACGTCACCGCCCCAGCGCGACGCCGCGAGGGTGCGCGTTGCCAGGTCATCATCACGGTCGCTGAGCGCGCGCTCCAATGCGCGCGAGGGTGGCTGCCCGGCCCGCATGTCGGCCACCACCTCGGCCAGCGCCTCGCGCATCGCCGATCGCCGTTGCGCGCGATGACGTCGGGTCAGCAGCCGGTGACGCGCTCGGCCGATCCACTGACGGACCATCGGCACGGGCGACGATGTGCGCAGGGAGGGGCGGACGAGGAGCCACGCTGCCGAGCTGGCAAGTGCGGCAGCAATGATCACGGCCACGCGGGCGGCTCCACTCCGGCCGCACGAAGGAGTCCCGCGAGGAGTGGCGCTGCCTCCCCGGGCACGAGGCGATCGTCTCGACGCACGAGTGCCGGCACCGTGGACGCCACCCCCTGCAACCGGGAGATGAGGTGCACCTCACTAATCGCGCGCGGTGAGCGCTGCAGGTGGATGACCACATGGATGCCGGCGGCGATGAGCGCATGGACCGCGTCGCGCGGCAATCCCGCCATGAGTCCCAACGCCTCGAGCCGGGCAGGGACGTCGGCGGGTGAGTTGGCATGGACCGTCCCGCAGCCTCCCTCATGGCCGGTATTCATAGCGGCGAGGAGATCCACCACCTCGGCGCCGCGCACCTCGCCGACCACCACGCGGTCGGGACGCATGCGCAGCGCCTGGCGCACCAGATCGCGGAGGGTCACCAATCCGGCGCCTTCGAGATTGGCGGGCCGCGACTCGAGACGGACGATGTGGGGATGCCGCGGTCTCAACTCGGCGGAGTCCTCGACGAGGAGGATGCGCTGGGCCGGATCGACCACCTCGAGCATCGTGGCGAGGAGGGTCGTCTTGCCCGATCCCGTGCCGCCGCTGACGAGGAAGGCCAGCCGTGCATCGATGATCGCGCGCAGCCACTGGGCGCCCCACTCGTCGACCGTGCCCAGGCGGACGAGATCGTCGAGATCGAAGCCACCGCGGTGCGGGATGCGCAGCGAGATGAGCGGACCATCCGAGGCGATGGGCGGGATGACCGCGTGCAGACGCGTGCCATCGGAGAGCCGCGCATCGACATACGGCGAGGCCTCATCGAGCCGCCGACCGGCTAAGGAGGCAAGGCGCTGCGCGAGGCGCAGGATCGCCTCAACCCCGCCGAAGCCCACGCCCGCACTCTCGAGCCCCTGCCCGCGGTCGATCCACACATCGGTCGGCCCATTGACGAGGACATCGGTCACGCGAGGATCGATGAGGAGGGCCTGGAGGGGACCGAGCCCACCAAGCTCATCCCTGAGTGAGCCGACAATCTCGAACAGCGACTCATCGCCGAGCACCACTCCTTCGTCGCGCAAGGCGGCGGCGACCCGCGCTGAATCAGGTGCACGCGTGAGCCCATCATCGACGAGCCTGCGCCGCACGCGGTCGACCAGCGCGGCACTCATGCCAATGCTCCCGGCACGAGTGCGTCGAGGATTTCCCGAGCGAAGCGACGCGCGGTCGACCGGGGGGTGAGGAAGGGATGGTCTCCTTGGGCGAGTGTGCGGTCGTGACGGAAGGCTGGCAGCACGGGCACCTGCCACTGCGCACCCTCGGCCGCGCACCACACGCCCGAATCCCGCGGCGATGTGCGGGCGACAACCGCCACCCGCGTGCACACCTCCTGGATTCCATCGATGAGCGCGGGCACGCGCGCGGCAGTGGCCGGGTGCGGACCGACCACGATGATGACCGCGTCACTGCGAGCCCAGGCAATGCGGCTCGCGTCGCCGTCGCAGCGCGGGGCATCGACAATCGTGCACGGGAACCCGCGCGCGCCCGCTTCGAGCACGGCGCTGAGGGCATCGAATGGCACGGTGAAGCGGGCTTCGGGGGTGCCCGTAAGCACATGGGTGCCATGGACGCTCGGCAGCGCAGTGCGCAGCGATGCCGGCGGAATGCGCCCGCGCGTGTCCGCGAGATCGGGCCATCGCACGCCACCATCGACAGGGATCGCCGGGCCATAGGGATCGATATCGACGAGCAGTCCGCTTGCCTCGCGCGCGAGGAGCGCGGCCAGGGTGGTGGCCCCCGCCCCTCCCACGCCCGGGACGCAGGAGATGACCGGCCCGCCGTGGGACGCAGCATCACTCACCTCTGCAAGGCGATCCACCACCCATCGGCCCGCCTCGGGGAGCTCGACGACGTGCTCGGCTCCCAGCGCGACGGCGCCCTGCCACGTGGAGGCGGGAGTGTGGTCGTCGGTGAGCCCGCTACCCCGGCGCACCACGACGACAGAGTCACGGCGCGGCAGTGCGCGTGCGGCAGCAGTGACGAGCACGTCGTCACCCACGAAGATGATGGGGGCACGAGACCACGCGGATGCGTGAGGATCCTCCCGGACGGTCACCTCGACGCCGGCGGCAGCAGCGAGCCGCACCACGTCATCGAGGAGCAGTGGATCCGCGGTGATGAGCAGGGGGCGGGATTCATCTGTCATGGGGGCAGGCTGCGCGTCGGACCGCGCAAAACCTCGATCGCCGACGCAACTGGGGATAAGGGAGCGACATCTGCCCTGTGGATTGGGACCTCAGCGGTAGCGTGCCCCTGTGACGCGCTCCGCGGCGTTCTTCGACCTCGACAAGACCATCCTGGCGACGTCGAGCGCCTTGGCCTTCGCTCGACCCTTCTACCGCGGCGGCCTCATCGGCCGAAGCGACGTCATCCGCAGCGCCTATGCGCAATTCATCTTCCTTGCCTCGGGGGCTGACCACGACCAGATGGAGACGATGCGGCGCTACATGTCAGATCTGGTCACCGGCTGGGATGTCGCCAAGGTGCGCGAGATCGTGGCGGAGACGATCGACGTGATCATCGACCCGGCCGTCTACGACGAAGCAGTCGCTCTCATCGAGAGTCATCGCGCAGCCGGACGCGAGATCGTCATCATCTCCTCATCTGGCACCGAGGTCGTCGAGCCGATCGGGGAGCGGCTCGGTGCCGACGTCGCGATCGGCACCCAACTCGTCGTCGAGGATGGTCTCTACACCGGCGAGATCCTCTTCTACGCCTACGGCGAAGGGAAGGCTCAGGCCATGCGCGATCTCGCTGCCGAGCGGGGATACGACCTCGCGGAGTCCTTCGCCTACACCGACTCGGTGACGGACCTGCCGATGCTCGAGGCGGTGGGTCATCCCACCGTGGTCAACCCTGACGCGGAGTTGCGACGTATCGCTGGTGAGCGCGAGTGGCCGATCGTCGACTTCGAGCGGCCCGTGTCGATGCGCAGTCGTCTCGCGATCGAAAAGAAGCAGGCTGTCGCAGCTGGTGCGGCCGCAGCGGCCGTGAGCGCTGCAGCCCTGGGACTGGCTTGGTATGCCCGAGCCCGCAACAGGCGCCTGGTCTGATGGCCAAGGCCACGCGCGGTCAGCGCATTCTCATCATTGGCTTGCTCACCATCTCCTTGATGACGCCGCCCATCATCATGGGCATCGCCGGGCAGAGCGGACTGGCCTCCGCCTTCGTCTACGGCGGCGTGATCGCCATCGTCGCCGCGTTCTACGGGCTGCGGCTCGCGGTGATCCTCTCGGTGGTGGCGGGCGTCGCTGGGATCATCTCCGCCTTGCTCAATCCCCACCCCGTCGCGGGCGCAATCTTCTTCGGGCTCTTCACCGGAGCCTGCGCGCTTTCGGCGAAGCAGGGGCTGCATAGCCCCGCACTCATGGTCCCGATCTTCATTAGTTTCGTGCTCGCCGCACCGCCCGAAGTGGTTGGCGTGTCGGATGTCCCGGCAGCCTTCATGACCGGAGCGGTCCTCACCCTCGGCGGCCTGTGGGCCACGGGAAGTGCACGATTACTCCTCGGCAACAGGCACGGCGAGGGTGAGCGCAAGAGGCTCACGACGCGGGCCGCAGTCCTCTACGCCGTCACCATGGCCGTCGTCCTGGGCATCGCCGCCTGGGGCGTGCTCACTTACGCGAAGTTCCACCAGGGCGCCTGGCTCCTGCTCACCCTGATCATCGTGCTCCAGCCAAGCGCGCACGACACTCTCACCCGATCACTCCAGCGCTTGGGTGGCACGATCATTGGCGGAGTCTTCGCCTTCGTGCTCATCCTCGCCGGCGTCCAGTCGACGCTTGCCCTGGTCATCGGAGGTGTCATTCTCTTCGCCGCCTTGACGGTGCGCTACGCGCTCAAGCGCCCCTACTGGGAGTACGTCACCGTACTCACTCCCGCGGCCATCCTCCTCAATACGCCCGGGCTCGATGCCGTCAGCGTCGCCGAGGATCGCGTCGTCTTCACGATCATTGCCACCGTCGTGGGGGTCACGATCGCGTTAGCCCTCAAAGTGCTCATCACCCAGAAGGCGCCGGCAGAGGAAACCACCTAACCTGCTTCCCATGAAGGGGGTCGAGGGCAACGAGGTACTCGACACCGGTTCCGAGGGCGCGGAACCCTCCCGAGCGACGGGCATCATCGTCACCTCCGTGATCGCCATTGGACTTGCCATCGCTGCGGTCGCCGCGGGGTTGACCTGGTGGGCGGCCCGGCCGCCCGTCTCGGATGCCCTCTCCATCGTCGGAATTTCCGTGGTCGCGACTGAACCCGTCACGATCGTGGCCGAGCCACCAATCGGTGCGCTGTCGACTCCGGCCGGTGCCGCGCTCCCCGGAGTCACGCTCCGCCTCACCGTCGGCGGAGACCCCGACGGCAATGTCGACGTGGTGCCCTCCCCCACGGATGCGATCGTCTACGTCGAGGAAGGGTCGGCGGTGACCATCGTGCGCGGTGGCTACGCGGATGTCGACATCACGGTGGCACCTGTGGATTGTGCGCTCGCACGAGAGGGAACAGACCTCGACGAGGCCGGCTACCGGTGGCGTCGCGCCTTCGGCGTCGAGCTGCTCACCACGACCGAGGGGGCAATCGTGCCGCTTTCCGACGCCGCCCGCGCGTCGTTCAGTGACGCACTCGCGCGCGCCTGCGACGGAGCTGGACCCCCACCGGAGATGACCGTCACGGGCGCGCGGCGAGGTGGCGAACCCCCACTCGAAACCATCGGCCTCGTGGTCGATATCGACGCGACGGCCGATCGCCTGGTGGTCACGCCTCTCGACGGACCAGGCCTGCGCGGACTCGGCTCGGCGGATCGAGATAAGGGCAACGGCATTCCCCTGCTCTGGCTGGTCGCCCCCAGGGCCGAGCACAACGACGCCGTCCCCACCGCCTACTCGCAGGTCTTCGTCGTGCGAGGTGAGACGGCGTACCCGTGGATCGTGGGCATCCCGGTCACCGAGGATCTGCCTGCAATGACCCCGCTCACCACGTCGATTCGATAGCGGCGATGGACGTACTCGAGGCCGGGTCGCCGGATTCACCTCAGCGTCACGGCACCCGTCGCAGCCTGCGCATTGCCGCGTCAATGGGTGGCGCGATCGTCGCCGTCGCTATCGCCGTAGGCGCCACCCAGTGGTGGGCGCAGCAGTCAGCGCGTCCCGATCGACTCGAGATCGTCGCCCTAGAGGCGGTCGGTCCCTTTGCCATCAGCGGGGCCGACCTCCCCGAGGGCTGGCCGCGCGGCCTGGTCGCGGGGGCGCTGCGATTGCGCGCGGAGGTCACCGGTGACCCGCAGCGGACCCTACGCGTCACATCGTCGGGCGAAGGGGATGCGTACGTCGCCAGCGGCACCGAGGGCGTGACCGTCCCCGCGGGCGAGAGCGCGGACATCGACTTCATCGTGACGCCGTCGGACTGCGGGGCACTGGACTCGCCGAGCCGGTCCCCTCTCGTCGATGCCTCGGGCGCACCCGTGCCCGTGAGTGCAACGGCGAGAGGGCAACTCGGCGACGCGCTGCTCTCGCTCTGCGCACCGGGTGGCACCGCGCCCGCGCTCACGGCGGCAGAGGCTCGCATCGACGTGTTCTTCCGCGATCGGACCCTCGTCGTCAATGCGCTGTTGACCTCGGCTGCGGACCGATCAGTGCTGCAGCCGCGCGACGGAACCGCGCTGAGAGGACTGCAAACACAAGAGGTGGAGACCGCCGACGATCTCGCGAGTGTGCAGCTGCGCTGGCTCATATCCCCCGGCGAGATGACGCCACAGGCCTCGCTGGTGGGGCGCGTGCGCGCCTTCTCGATCGTCGCAGGCCGGGCCTATCCCTGGCTCCTCACGATGGCTGTCCCCAGGGACTACACGGTCACCACGGCACCGTCCGCACCTGCGCGCAATGACGGGGTCGACCTCGCCGAGGTCGCCCCTCGGCCCGCAGGATGACGGGACGACGTCAACATGACGGGACGACGTCAGCGGTGGGGTGCGTCAGCGGAGGCCCCAAATCCCACGGCGGAGGCATTCCACCGGATCCACTCGGCGACACCCGCAGGCTCACCTGAGCGATAGCCCCGCAGGGCCGCCACATAGGAGCTGCGTCCGAGCGAGAGCATGCCCACCTCCGGACAGCTGAGCAGGTCGGGATCGACGCCTCGCCCCGCGAGCACGAGACGCACGCTCGCCCGAGCGATGAGACCGGAGCCCCAGCGGAAGGGTTGCAGGGCCATGAGCTCCCCGTGAGCAATCGCGGCCACGACCAGGGCTGGTGCCGCAGTGGGCTGCGTGAGCACGTCGGCCAGCGCAACAAGACGATCGGGCACGACCGCCCAGGGTGCAGGCGTACCCGTATGCAAGGGATCGATGACCTCGTCCTGCTGACGCGGGCGCCCCAGCGCTTCATCGACCTCGAAGCCGCGCGCAGCGAGAGCATGCAGATGCGCGAGCACCTGCAGCGGTGCGCGCTGCCAGGCGTCTACCTGACCGGGCACCGCGCTCGTCACGGCGAGCGAGGCGGCGACTGCACGTCCGAGTGGCGAATCATCGAGGCCCGCACGCACGACGTCGAGGGAGAGATCAGCACCCTCGAGGGCCGCCGAATCACGAGCGCCCGTGAGGGCGGAGGCCGCGACGATCTCGGATGCCCGCGCCCGGACTCCGCGATCCCAGAGCAGGCGGTCGATCTCCTCCCGGGCCGCATCGCAGGCCTCGCCGACGCCCGGCAGTCCGGCGAGTGTGGCGAGGGGATCGCTCAGTACGACTGCACCCCCTGGGCCACGAGCTGCTGCAGGACCGCGGGGTCCTGGGCCTCGAGCCACTTCACGAGCTGGGCGTTGGAAACGAACTTCAGGTCCGGGTACTTCGCGGAGGCATCAAGCACATAGCGCGTGATGGCGTTCTGATACGCACCGCACACCCAGGTGTTGAAGTGATTGCCGAAGAAGAAGGGCGCGCGATTGCCGTTGTAGAGCGCGTCGGTCACGGCCATGAGCGAGTCGTACGTCGACTGCTCGATCCGGTCGCACGTCGCCTGGTCGGCCTGCTGCTGGCAGTCGTTTTGCGCGCAGAGGAAGTTGTAGTCCATGGAGAGATTCGACCGGTCGTAGCCGATGACCTTCATGGTCTGCAGCGGGAAGTCCCACAGGCCGTACTCGTTCTGCACGGGCCACTGAAGCATCCCGGGATTAGACGCGTCGTAGGTGAAGCCGTTCTCGACGAAGATCGGGTACATCACGTCGCGCTGCCCCTCGAGGCACGGCGTACGCGCCCCCTGCACCACGCTGTAATTGAAGGGCAGGGGAATCGGGTCAGTGATGCCGTTGTTGGCTGCCCAGTTGTCCATGAAACCGGCGTCCTGGGCGAATTCACTCTGCCACTCTGCGGGGCCCCATGAATTGACCGCACCGTCATTGGGCTCGCACCAGTGACCGAGGAAGTGCGTGCCCATCTCGTGGCCGCGCTCGTAGGCCTCCTTGTAATTGGCGATGCGCCCGACGACCTCCTGCGCATCGTCGGCGAAGCCGATCGCGCTGGAGCCCGCCTCGCGGCCAGGAGTCTGGTAGAGGAAACGGTCGGCCTCGGGCAGCAGGCACAGCCCGGAGATGAAGAACGTGAAGAAGGCATCCACCTGCTCGGCGGTGTCCAGGTAGTGCCGCATGATGTCGAGGCTGCAGGAGCCGTCGAAGGAAATGGTGACGAACTGCGGCGGCTTCTCGCCCGGAGCAAGCTTTTCTACGGGGAAGTCCGGCTGCGGGAGATTGACCGCGGACACTCCGCCGCCCTCACCCATGACCTCGCCGATGACCGGGGATGCAGAGGAGTCGGTGGGCAGCGGCTCCGCCGTGGGCGACTCGGGCGTGCCGCCATCGCTGGGATCGGCGGAGGCCGACGCCGAGGAGTCTGCGGTCGGGGTCGAGGGGGAGCCGGGCAGCACCGCGCCCACGACCAGGCCCATGGCTGCCGCCAGGGCGAGCAGCAGCGGGACGAGCACGCGGGGGCGCATCCGAACCTCCAGTGTTGTGATCGGGGGGACCGACCTCTCCCCATCCTGACGCATGGCGGGCGCCCAAGGCTCCCCGTGACGCGCGGGGACTGCGGGTCGGCGTACCCGCCCTGTCTCCCAGAGCCCCCTCGCCGCTCACAGCGGGCGACTACCGTGGCCCATGTCACACGCCGAGAGCACGAGCGGCGGTGAGGACCTCAAGGAGGAGACGTGTCGGACAACGCCCTGGCCAACCTGCTTCAGGAGGACCGGACATTCCCACCCAGTCCCGAATTCGCGAGCCAGGCCAATGCCCAGGCCTCGATGTACGACGAGGCCGCTGCCGATCGCCTGGCCTTCTGGGCCGAGCAGGCCCGGCGCCTGACCTGGGCCGAGCCCTGGACCGAGGTCCTGGACTGGAGCAATGCGCCGTTCGCGCGCTGGTTCGTCGACGGCAAGCTCAATGTCGCCTACAACTGCGTGGACCGACACGTGGAGTCAGGCCACGGTGATCAGGTGGCCCTGCGCTTCGAGGGTGAGCCGGGCGACACCCGTGACATCACCTACGCCGAGTTGCAGCGCGAGGTAAGCAAGGCGGCCCATGCGCTCACGGAACTCGGAGTGACGGCGGGCGATCGCGTCGCGATCTACATGCCCATGATTCCCGAGGCTGTCGTCGCCATGCTCGCCTGCGCGCGCATCGGTGCCCCGCACTCCGTGGTCTTTGCCGGCTTCTCCGCGGAGGCTCTGCGCTCACGCATCGATGACGCCCAGGCGAAGCTCGTCATCACGGCTGACGGCCAAAACCGTCGTGGTGCGCCCATGCCCCTCAAGCCCGCCGTTGACGAAGCCATCGAGCACACGCCAAGCGTCGAGCATGTGCTCGTCGTCCGCCGCACGGGCGGTGAGGTCACGATGCAGGAGGTTCGCGACGTCTGGTGGCACGATCTCGTCGATCGCCAGCCCGACGTGCACGAGCCGCAGACCTTCGACAGCGAGCACCCGCTCTTCATCCTCTACACCTCAGGCACCACTGGGAAGCCCAAGGGAATCCTCCACACGAGCGGCGGCTACCTCACGCAGACGGCGTTCACCCACTGGAATGTCTTCGACCTCAAGCCCGAGACCGACGTCTACTGGTGCACGGCCGACATCGGCTGGGTCACCGGGCACAGCTACATCGTCTACGGACCGCTCGCCAATCGCGTGACCCAGGTGATCTACGAGGGCACCCCCGACACTCCCCACAAGGGTCGCTTCTGGGAGATCGTCGAGAAGTACGGAGTCACGATCTTCTATACCGCCCCCACTGCCATCCGGACCTTCATGAAGTGGGGGACGGAGTATCCACAGCAGCACGACCTGTCATCGCTGCGGCTGCTGGGCTCTGTCGGCGAGCCGATCAATCCCGAGGCGTGGATGTGGTACCGCGATGTCATCGGCGACGACGAGTGCCCGATCGTCGACACCTGGTGGCAGACCGAGACAGGCGCGATCATGATCAGCCCGCTGCCTGGCGTCACGGCCACCAAGCCCGGCTCCGCCATGCGTCCGCTGCCCGGCATTGGCGCAGCGGTCGTCGACGACCACGGGACCCCTGTCGAACCCGGTCACGGCGGTTACCTCGTGCTCACCGAGCCATGGCCTTCAATGCTGCGCGGCATTTGGGGCGACAACGAGCGCTACGTCGACACCTACTGGTCACGGTGGCCGCGGTACTACTTCGCCGGTGACGGCGCCAAGATCGACTTTGACGGCGCCCTGTGGGTCCTGGGTCGCGTCGACGATGTCATGAACATCTCTGGGCACCGGATTTCGACCACCGAGGTCGAGTCGGCACTCGTGTCGCACCCGACCGTCGCCGAGGCGGCTGTCGTCGGCGCGGCCGATGACGTCACCGGCCAGGCCATCGTGGCCTTCGTCATCCTGCGGGGCGGCGTAGACGAGGGTGCGGACGGCAGCGAGTACATCACCACGCTGCGTAATCACGTCGCCCACGAGATCGGCCCCATCGCGAAGCCGCGTCAGATCATGATCGTGTCGGAACTACCCAAGACGCGGTCCGGCAAGATCATGCGCCGGCTGCTCCGCGACGTCGCGGAGAACAGGGGTCTGGGCGATGTCACGACCCTCGCCGACCCCCACGTCATGCACCTGATCTCGACGGGCCTGCAGACGAGCGGCGGCGAGGACTAAGCGCCACTTAACGATTGAGCCCGCGAGGAGGATGGATCCGCGCTGCGGGTAGATTGACCCGCGGTGAGCCGGGAAGCCTGGTCGGCAGTCATACGACCGACCCTGGAGGCCCCGCGTGACCACCCCTGCTGGGAGTCCATTGCCTGATGGCATGACGCACCAGATCTTCGACCGCCCCACTCTCGGCGAGCGCATCTGGCTGCTGCGCGCACTCCGCGGGGAAACCATCGGCGGCGTACTGCTGCTCATCGCTGCGGTCATTGCTCTCGCGTGGGCCAATTCACCGTGGGGTGATGCCTACTTCGCGTTGGGCGCCATCACCGTCGGCCCCGAGGCACTGGGCCTCAACCTCAGCCTCGCGACGTGGGCTGCCGATGGCATGCTCGCGGTCTTCTTCTTCGTCGCCGGACTCGAGCTCAAGCACGAACTCACCCACGGCACACTGTCCAAGCCCGCCCAGGCTGCCGTCCCCATCGCCGCCGCCCTCGGCGGGATGGCGGTCCCCGCGCTCATCTTCGTGGCGATCGTGGCGACGTCAGGAGAGGACGGCGGGTTGCGCGGCTGGGCCGTGCCGATGGCCACGGACATTGCCTTCGCTCTCGCCGTGCTCGCGGTCGTGGGGCGCATGCTCCCTGTCGCCTTGCGCGCCTTCCTCCTGACCCTCGCCGTCGTCGACGACCTGGGCGCGATCACGATCATCGCGATCTTCTACTCCAAGGGCTTTTCCATCGCCTACTTCCTCCTGGCGGTGGCTCTGCTCGGCGTCTACTGGCTGCTGCAGCGGCGCCGAGTGCGCAGTCCCTTCATCTACATCCCACTCGCGCTCGTCATCTGGTGGGCGATGCACGAGAGCGGCGTCCACGCCACCGTCGCCGGTGTCGCGATGGCACTGCTCACGCGCTCGAGCACAGACCCTGGGGAGACAGAGTCGCCGGTGGATCGCCTGCAGCGCATGCTCTTGCCACTCAGTGCCGGACTGTGCGTGCCACTCTTCGCCTTCTTCGCCGCCGGTGTCGACCTGCGTAGTACCGGGCTTATCGAGCCCCTGAGCAACCCCGTCGCGATCGGCATCATGGCCGGCCTCATCCTCGGCAAGCCCCTCGGCATCGTCTCCACCGCCTGGCTCATGGCCCGGTTCACGCGCGCACGCCTCAACCCCGCGATCGGCTGGCGAGACGTCCTCGCGGTGGGCGTGCTCGCGGGCATCGGCTTCACCGTCGCGCTGCTCATCACGGAGTTGGCGTACGCCACCGATGAGGGGCTCCTCGACAGCGCGAAGGTGGCGGTCTTCTCGGCGTCGGTCATCGCCGCCCTCATTGCCTCGGTTCTCCTCTTGGCCCGCAATAGGCACTACCGCCGTGAAGCCGCCATCGAGGAGGCCGACGTGGACCGCGATGGGATTCCTGACGTCTATCAAGGGGCCCCCGATGGGGAAGCGGGCACACCACCCCAAGCGACCCACTAGCCTTCGTGAGACGGACAGCGAAGGAGACCACCATGCCCGACACGACTCCCCCGGGGGAGGCCTCGATCAAGGCCCTCGTCGCCGCTGCCGTCGCCGACCTCCAGCGCCTGGTCAAGGCGCAGATCGCGCTGGCCAAGCTCGAGCTCCAGCAGACCGGGCGCGCTGCGGGCAAGACCGGCATCTTCCTGGTGACCGCACTGTCAATGGCCGCGCTCGGCGGGATCTTCCTGCTCGTCACGCTCGCGTATGTCCTCGTCGCACTGGGCCTGCCTGTGTGGGCTGGCTTCGGCATCGTGACGCTGCTGCTCTTCGTCGTGGCGGCAATCCTCGGACTCCTCGGCAAGAAGGAAGCGAGCAAGATCAAGGGCCCGGACCGCACGATCGCCCAGATCGAGCAGACCAAGACGACCCTGCAGGGGGCTGTCGAACAGGTGACGGAGTCGCGCGCCCTGCCCGAGCGCTGACGCCACGTGCTCCTCGATCCAGACGTCATCATCCGCGCGCCCGGTCCCTGGGCACATCGTGAGGTTTCCGCTAACGGAGCGCGCTTCCACATCGTCGAGGCCGGCGAAGGTCCGCTCGTGGTCTTGCTTCATGGCTTCCCCACCCTCTGGTGGTCCTGGCGACATCAACTCCGCACGTTCGTCGACGCCGGCTACCGGGTCGTCGCCATGGACCTGCGGGGCTACGGCGGCTCAGACCACACCCCGCACGGCTACGACCCCACGACCCTCTCCCGCGACGTCGCGGGCGTGATTCGCAGCCTCGGCGAGCCATCGGCGACCGTGATGGGCCACGGCTGGGGCGGCCTGATCGCGTGGAGCATGGCCGTACTCGATCCCGAGGTGGTGGATGCCATCGTCCCGGTGTCCATGCCGCACCCGCGGCGCTTCCGGGCGGCCATCGTGCGGGATGCCATCCAACGTCGACAGGCTCTCTACGCCGTGGGCTTCCAATGGCCCTTCCTGCCCGAGCGCTCGCTCATGGCAGACGACTGCTCCCGCGTCGCCGAGATCCTGCAGTCGTGGTCGGCGACACCGGGGTGGCCCGATGCCCAGACCGCGCTCGCCTATCGTTCCGCCTTTTCCCTGTGGCCGACTGCTCATTGCGCAGTCGAGTACCACCGCTGGGCGCTGCGCTCGCTCGTGCGCACCGACGGTGTCCGCTACGGCCATCGCATGGAGACGCCCATCGAGGTCCCGGTGCTCCACATTCACGGCGCCGAGGATCCCTCCGTGCTCCTGCGCAGTGCCGAGGGTTCCGGCGAGTGGGTGCACGGGCCGTACGAATTCCGCGTCATCGACTCCGTCGGCCACTTCCCACACGAGGAGGCACCGGAGCACTTCGACGCGCTCGTGTTGAGTTGGCTGGCCGGCCTGCCCCGTGACTGAGAGGCCCCGCGACCGGCTCGGTCGCCCGCTGGCCCCGGATGCCGTCGGCTATCCCGGCGTTCACCAGCGAGAGCACATCACATCTCGCGAGGCCATCGACGAGGCCACGGCGTATCTGGACCAGGGTCTCCCCTTCCACGCTCACGAAGTGCTCGAGATGCGCTGGCGCTGCTGCCCCGCTGACGAGCGGATGCTGTGGCGCGGCCTCGCCCAGGCAGCCGCGGGGGTGACGCACGCGGCCCGCGGCAACCCGGTGGGCGCTTCACGGCTCATTGCGCGGGGTCAGGTGAGCATCGAGGAGTACGCCGGTCCCGTGGACGACGCCACCCAATCGCTCATCAACTCCCTGACCGTCCCCTGCGGCGCGAACGACGTCTAGCGGCAGCGGCCGGTATCGACGGCGTCCGAGGCCGTGACACCCTGCGCGGCCAGCGGGGCCGCCTGCTCTGCGGTGATCGCGTAGCCGGTCTCCTCCTCGCCGAGGCCTGCAGCGAAGACCACCCCGTAGACGCGTCCGTTGGGAGCGAGAAGCGGACCACCCGAGTTGCCCGGTACGACGGTACCGCGGAAAGAGTAGACATCGCGCACGACACCGGAGCGCCCGTAGATGTCTTCTCCGCGAGCATCGATACGCGCGCGGATGCGCGCCGCCTCAGCCTCGAGATCGCCACCGCCGGGGAATCCCGCGACGACAGCGCTGTCTCCCGTCTCGGCCGCGCGCGTGGCGAAGGCAAGTGGCGGCGCGGGGAGTCCGTCGACGCGTAGCACGGCAAGATCGAGTCGCGGATCGGTGGCCACGACTGTCGCGGCGTAGCTCAATGGGTCTCCGGGGATACGCACGCTCGGCTGCTCCGAGCCCGCGATGACATGCGCGTTGGTGAGAATCCGACCCGACGCGTAGGCGAAGCCTGACCCGGTGACGACGGCATCGCAGGCGACAGCGGTGACCTTGACGAGTGATGGCCACGCCGCGCGGATGGCTGGGTCCCTCAGGAGACGATCATTGGGCGCGGGCACCTGCGGTCCGGCGTACTGGCCGAGTCCCGAGAAGACCCGCGGCAGTCCCGAGGCATCCACGGCATTGCGCAGTCCCGAGAAGAGGTCGCGCGCACGGTCGGGCACGGCGGAGTCGAGGGTCCGCAAGACGAGCGAGGAGCGGATCTCACGAGCGACAGCGAGACTCGGCACCAGACCGACAGCGGTCGCGATGATCCATAGGACGACCGCGAGGGCGACGACGTTGAGTGCCGCCCCCGCCGCGCTATCCACGACCTGCACTCCCTTCCACGTCATCCCAGAGCGCAGGCGGCGCCCCAGGAACGAGGCGAGGGTCTGGCCCGCGAGAGCCGCCACGAGGATCGCCGTCGCGAGGATGACGGCACCGAGGAAGCCCGGCAGCGCCAAGCCTTCGAGTACGCGAGGCAGCAACAGCGCGGCCGTAAGGGCTCCGATGAGAAAGCCACCGAAGGAGAGCAGGCCCGCGACGAAGCCCTGGCGCCATCCCGTCCAGGCGAAGACCACGATCGCGGCGAGGACAATGGCGTCGACGACGTTCACGCCAGATCCTCGCCCGGGTCGAGATCCACGATGCGCTCGGAATCCCACGGCCTGCTCCAGTCGGCGAGGTCGAGGAGACCGCTGATGAGGCCGGCAGTGAAACCCCACACGAGCAGTCCGGCTACGTCGAACCCAGAGCCGACGTAGCCGGACGGGTGGCGCACCCGCATGCGTCGCGCTGGATCGGCCAACTCCTCGATGGGCACGCGGTGGACACTCGCCACCTCGGATGGATCCGCCACGCGGACCGGCGAGGGCTCGCGCCACCAGGCAAGCACCGGCGTGACGATGAAGTCGCTCACCGGCACCCAGAGGTCCGGCAGGAGCGCGAAGGGTTCTACGCCCGACGGATCAAGCGCGGTCTCTTCCTGCGCCTCCCGCAAAGCTGCAGCGATGGGTCCCGCGTCGCCCGGATCCAGTGCGCCCCCGGGGAAGGCCGGCTGACCCGCGTGCGAGCGCATAGCGCGCGCACGCTCGATGAGCAGCAGATCAGGGCCCCGGTCCCCCTCGCCAAGCAGCATGAGCACGGCCGAGGCGCGCCCGCCGATCGGCGGGGGCAGGAATCGCGTGAGGTCCGATCCCTTGACACCCGCGACTGCATCAGCGACGGGTCGCAGCCACTCCGGCAGATCCACCCCGGGTAGGGCATAGCCCGTCGCGGGATCACGCAGCGTCATGACGGTGCCTGGGTGGGGGCCTGCCGGGCTTTCGGTGCAGGCATGACCGCAGACGACGGGCACATCGACGCGAGCGGACACGCGTCGCACGCGGGCTTGCGGGCGTGACAGACGCGCCGACCGTGGAGGATCATCCGGTGGGACAGGTCGGTCCACTCCGACGCCGGGAAGAGTCCCATGAGATCGGCTTCGACCTTGTCGGGCGCCGTCTGCTCGGTCCAGCCGAAGCGCCGGGCGAGTCGGCCGACATGGGTGTCGACCGTGATGCCGGGGATACCGAAGGTATTGCCCAGCACGACGTTGGCCGTCTTGCGGCCCACGCCCGGCAGCGCCACCAACGCACCAAGCGTGTCGGGCACTTCGCCACCGTGACGCTCGCAGAGGGCCTGGGCGAGTCCCTGGATGCTCGCGGCCTTCGAGCGATAGAGGCCGACCGTCTGGATCAGGGACTCCAGCTCCGCACGGTCAGCGGCGGCGTAGGCCTCGGCGTCGGGGTAGCGCGCGAAGAGCGCAGGGGTGATGGCATTGACCCGCTCGTCGGTGCTCTGGGCCGACAGGACGGTGGCCACGAGGAGTTGGAGTGGGTTGGCGAAGTCGAGCTCGGTATCTGCATCCGGGTAGGCCTCGGCCAGGGCGCGGCCCATGCGGCGGGCCAAGCGGGCGGCATCGGGCACCCGGTCAGAGTACGTCGCCCCCGTGGCCGTGGGGTGAACTCATCGGCCGCGCCGCCCACCTGCACGGGCCCCGGCGTCCCTCATGCGCCAGACTGTGACGAGGAGGTCCCGTGGACGACGCAATGATGCAGGCACCGCTCTTCTCGGCGCTCGACGCCGAGGCTGCCGCTGCCCTTCGCGCCTCGATGACCGAGAAGCGCGTGCCCCGCGCGGGCATCATCTTCTCCGAGGGCGAGCCCGGCGACCGGATGTACGTCATCCTCGACGGGAAGGTCAAGCTCGGGCAGACATCCCCCGATGGCCGCGAGTCCCTCCTCGCTGTCCTCGGACCGGGCGAGGTCTTCGGCGAGTTGTCGCTCTTCGATCCGGGGCCTCGCACCGCCACCGCCACAGCTGTCACCGACACCGTGGTCGTGGGCCTCGGCCACACCGACCTGCGCCCGTGGCTCACCGGCCGGCCCGAGGTCGCCGAGGCGCTGCTGCAGGCACTGGCCCAGCGTCTGCGCCGTACCAACGAGGCCCTCGCGGACCTGGTCTTCTCCGATGTCCCCGGCCGTGTCGCCAAGCAGTTGCTGGAGCTCGCCGACAAGTTCGGCCAGCCCGGACCCGACGGCGTGCTCGTCCACCATGACCTCACCCAGGAGGAGCTTGCTCAGTTGGTGGGCGCTTCGCGAGAGACGGTCAACAAGGCGCTGGCGGACTTCACGCAGCGCGGGTGGATTGAGGTGGACCAGCGGCAGGTTCTGCTGCTTGATATGGAGCGGCTCGCGCGGCGAGCGCGCTAATCAGGGCTGAGCGGCTCGCGCGGCGAGCTCATCTGCTCCAAGTTCCCGGTAATCGAGGTTTGCGGGAACCGAGAAACCTCGATTACCGGGACGTCCAGCTTTAGCCGAGGCCATCGAGGTAGGCGAGCTGGGCACGCGTGCTCAGCAGGGCGGCCCAGCGCACGGATTCGGGGATGTGGTCGTAGACCGCATCGACGACCTCGTCCGGGGTGCGCGCACCGGCAGCGACCGCGGCACGCACCTGCTCGAGTCGGGCACGGCGGTGATCGAGATAGGCATCGAGGACAGCGATGGGATCGGCGAGGACGGGCCCGTGTCCGGGAAGGATCGCGCGGGCCTCACTCGCCTCGGCTCGTGAGCGCAGCGCGGCAAGCGACGCCAGGTAGTCGCCCAGATGGCCGTCGGGCCACGCAACGACCGTGGTGCCGCGCCCGAGCACCGTGTCGCCGGTGAGCAGCGCGCTATCGCGCGGGAGGTGGAAGCTCAGGCAATCGGAGGTGTGCCCCGGTGTCGCGATCACGTGGATCTCGTCACTGCTGGCCACGACCACGTCACCCGCACCGAGACCCTCTGCGCCGAGGACGTGAGTGGGGTCCAGGGCGCGCACGGGAGCACCCGTCATCTCATGGAGGTGTCGCGCGCCCTCGGCGTGATCAGGATGTCCGTGCGTGAGCAGGATCTGGACGACGCGGCCCTGTGCTGCATCGACGATCGCCTGGAGGTGCGCGTCGTCATCGGGACCCGGGTCGATAACCACAATGGCGCCTCCGGGTTGGCCGATCAGCCAGGTATTGGTCCCGTCGAGGGTCATGGGGCTGGGGTTAGGTGCCAGGACACAGGTGACGGTCGCGCTGAAGGGCCCACCGGGCCAGGGCGCATCGGATCCGATGACGGGCAGGCCGCTCATGCGCCCGCAACCTCAGATCCGGCCGGCTCCGCGGGCAGGCGCACCACGACGGAACCATCGCGCACGTCGATCACATCCCAAGCGATGGCACCACCGTCGTCGAATCGCGGACGAGGCATGAGCGGTCGGACATCGCGATCGGCTGCACTCGCGAGCACGCTGGCAACATCAGACAACGCGGCCAGGTCGGCCAGGGTCGCAACCGTCGGCGGCAGCATCGGCAGCAGGCCCCGCGAGTAGTCGCCGAGCGCCGTCGACGGTGTCGTCCACAGGACCTGGTCGGCCTCACCGCTGACATCACGCGCGCGCTGGCCGGGTGGCACGACAGCGACGAAGAACCGCACGTCGTACCTCTTGGACTCGACCTCCGGCGTCACCCAGTGGGTCCACAGGGGCAGCAGAGCCGGGTCCAGGCGCAGGCGGCGCCGCTCGAATACCTCGGCGAGAGCCCGGCTCGAAGCCGCTACTGCGGCGCGGTCATCCTCCCAGGCATCGTCTTCGACTGGGGTGCGGCCGACTTCGTCAACGGCGAGGAGTACGCCAGTCTCCTCGAAGACCTCGCGCACTGCTCCGACGAGGAGGGCACGCGCCTGGCGTTCGGTCGCGGTCATGCGGTGAGCGTTGATTGGCTCGCCCACCCAGGTGAGTTGCAGTTCACTGTCGGCATCGTCGATGCGGCCGCCGGGGAAGACATACATTCCCGCCGCAAAGGCCATGGTGGTGGCACGGCGCATGAGATAGGTCTCGAGCGCGCCCACGTCACGCAGGAGGACGACGGTCGACGCGTCACGCACGGGAGGGGCCTCCCACTCCCCGGTGAGCAGGGCGCGGGCACGTTCGCTCACCTGTGCGGGCATGCGCGGCACGCTCAGTCGGCGACCTCCAGCACCATCTCGACCTCGACAGGCGCGTTGATGGGCAGTGCGACCACGCCCACTGCCGACCTCGCGTGCCGCCCGGCATCACCGAAGATCTCCAGGAGCAACTCGCTCGCCCCATTGATGACCGCCGGCTGTGCGGTGAAGCCCGGCGCGCTCGCGACAAAACCCACGACCTTGACGACGCGGGTCACGCGATCCAACGAGCCGATGACACTCTGCGCCGCGGCGAGCGCATTGATCGCACACTGACGAGCGCAATCCTTGGCCGTCGCGGGATCGACATCGGAGCCCACGAGGCCCTCCGCGATCATTGCTCCGTCACGCATGGGCAGTTGTCCCGAGGTGTAGACATAGCGGCCCGTGACGACAGCAGGCACATACGCGGCGACAGGCGGCACGACCTCGGGAATGACGATGCCGAGCTCGGCAAGGCGTGCGGTGTGCGACATCACTACTCCTTGGGTCGCTTGAGGTAGGCGACCATGTTCTCGGGATTGGGGCCGGGCACGACCTGCACGAGCTCCCAGCCGTCCTCCCCCCACGTGTCGAGGATCTGCTTGGTCGCGTGGATAAGCAGGGGCACCGTCGCGTATTCCCACTTGGTCATGGCCCGACCCTAGTACGGCGCAGCCGCACTGCATCGGCGCACTAGGCTCGGGCAGTGCCCTCGACCGACTGGCCCGACGTGGTCTTGCACGTGGTCTCGGGTAAGGGCGGCACCGGCAAGACCACAGTCGCTGCCGCGCTCGCCCTGGCACTAGCCCGCGATGGCCGCCACGTGATGCTCATGGAGGTCGAGGGCCGGCAGGGCCTGGCGCAACTCTTCGACACGCCACCGCTGCCCTACGAGGAGCGCAAGCTCGCGTCAGCGCCCGGCGGGGGCGAAGTGTGGGGCCTCGCCGTGGACCCCGAAGAAGCTCTCCTGGAGTACCTCGAGCTCTTCTACAACCTGCGCCGCGCCGGCGGAGTGCTGCGACGCATGGGTGCGATGGACTTCGTCACCACCATCGCCCCGGGCCTGCGTGATGTGTTGCTGACCGGCAAGGCTGTCGAGTTGGTACGCCGCGGCGACAAGAAGCATGCGCGCGCATACGACGCCATCGTCCTCGATGCCCCGCCGACAGGACGCATCACGCGCTTCCTCAACGTCAACACGGAGATCGCCGGTGTTGCCAAGGTCGGCCCCATCCGCAATCAGGCGGACGGGGTCATGGCGGTGCTGCGCTCAGACAAGACCGCGGTGCATCTCACGACACTGCTCGAGGAGATGCCGGTTCAAGAGACAGCCGACGGAGTCGCCGAACTCGAGAGCGCCGCGCTCCCTGTCGGGGGCATCGTTGTCAACATGACGCGTCCGCCCCTCCTGCCCTCCATGTCCGATCTGACATCGATCGATGCCCCGGGACTGGAGGCCTCCCTGCGTTCGGCCGGCATCCAAGCATCGCCGAGGGTGGTCGAAGCATTGCGGGCCGAGGGTGCCGATCATGCCGCCCGCGTAGCCCTTGAGGAGACGGAGCGGGCGCGGATCGCCGCCCTCGGGCGCCCGGTCTATGACCTGCCCTTCCTCGCGGGAGGCATCGATCTTGCCGCTCTGTACGAGTTGGGCGACATGCTGCACGAGCAGGGGATGGCCTGATGCCTGACGTCCCCTCGCTCGATATCGATGAGCTACTGCGCAACCCCGAGACGCGCATCATCGTCTGCTGCGGCTCGGGCGGCGTCGGCAAGACCACGACGGCGGCAGCGCTTGGCCTGCGCGCCGCAGAGATGGGTCGGCGCGTGTGCGTACTCACGATCGATCCGGCGCGCCGTCTCGCCCAGGCCATGGGCCTTAGCGAGCTCGACAACACTCCCCGGCCCGTCGTCGGCGTCGACGGCGACGGCTCCCTCAGCGCGATGATGCTCGACATGAAGCGGACCTTTGACGAGGTCGTGGAGTCTCATTCGGATCCGGACCGCGCTCAGGCCATCCTCGACAACCCCTTCTATCAGGCACTGTCGTCATCCTTCGCGGGCACGCAGGAGTACATGGCGATGGAGAAGCTCGGCCAGTTGCGCAACGAGGCGGATCGCGACGGAACCTGGGATCTCATCATCGTCGACACTCCGCCCTCGCGTTCGGCCCTGGACTTCCTCGACGCCCCCGATCGGCTGGGCACCTTTCTCGACGGACGCTTCATCAAGATCCTTACCGCTCCCGCACGCGGCGCGGGTCGCGGCCTCGGCAAGATTCTCGGAGCCGGCCTCGGACTCTTCTCCGGCGTACTCACGAAAATCCTCGGGGCGCAGCTGCTCACCGACCTCGCGGCCTTCGTCGGCGCCGTAGACACGATGTTCGGCGGCTTCCGCGAGCGAGCGGAGGCGACGTACGCCCTGCTGAAGGACCCGGGCACGTCCTTCGTCGTCGTCGCAGCGCCCGAGCGCGATGCCCTGCGGGAGGCCTCCTACTTCGTCGATCGGCTCGAGCAGGACGGCATGCCGCTCGCGGGCCTGGTGCTCAATCGGGTCCAGGAGGTGCGCGCACCCGAGCTCAGCGTCGAGGAGGCCACGGCAGGTGTGCAGCGGCTCCAGGACGAGGATCCCCGCGCAGCGGCCCTGCTCCGACTGCATGCCGACCGCATGCGCAATGCCGAGCGGCAGGCGCGCCTGGCCCGGCGCTTCACCGCCGCGCATCCCGGGGTGCCGGTGACGGAGGTCTACGCACTCGCCGAGGACGTCCACGACCTCGAAGGCCTGCGCGAGGTCGGGACGCTGCTCGCATCTGCTCAGCCGACGCCCTAATCACGCCGCGCGTCGCTTGTCGCGCCTGCGGCGCGCGTCCAACTTCATGACAGCAGTGGCCTTCCACGGCGCTTTCGTCCCAAGGTTCGGGGGCGGTAGGTGTCCCGCAGCTGAGCGAACTCGTCGCGACAAGGCAGCCAACACCCTAGGCGCGGCTGGTCATCGAGCGGGATCTAGGACGCGCGGAAGACGTCGAAGCCGACGGCGCGCTCGTACTCTTCACGCGCGGTCTGGAGGAGTTGCCGCCATGACGTGACCTGCGGACGACGGCGCAGCAGTGCGCGGCGCTCACGCTCGGTCATGCCGCCCCACACGCCAAACTCCACGCGGTTGTCGAGTGCATCCGCGAGACACTCGGTGCGCACCTGGCAGCCCTGGCAGATGATCTTGGCGCGGTTTTGGGCAGCTCCTTGGACGAAGAGGGCGTCAGGGTCGGATGTGCGGCAGGCCGCTCGTGCGGTCCACTCCGTCGACCAGGTCATCCCTCACCTTCCCGCCGCCCCGTCCGGCACGGCTTTCCCTCGGGTCCCATTGGCTTCACCAGTGGGCCCGGACGCTACGCCGGTCACCGGTGGTCAGACAGGTCTCGATGACCCTAACGCAATAGGTACTTTCGGGCTAGTCCCTGTCCAGATACTGACCCGCGTGAGACAAGACTCCCGCCCTGCACTCGCCTACCCTGGTGAAGCGCACCTTCCCCGAGGAGTCCCGTGAGAGAGCCCTACCCGCCACCTGCGCCCACCCGGGCAGGCGTCGCGGCAGCACGGCCCCTGGCCGCGCTCGGCCGCCTAGGACTCTTCCTGCTTGTCGCCGTGGTCGCGGGCGCTGTCGCAGCAGCCATGGTCCTGCCCGTCGCCGCGGCCACCGGACTGCTCACCCGAGGCGCCATCGACAGCTTCGAGTCCCTGCCATCCCAGTTGGACGCACCCGACCTGCCGGAGCGCTCGGTCATCCTCGCCAGCGACGGCTCGGTCATGGCCACCATCTACTACCAAAACCGCGTCGAGGTCCCGCTCGCAGGTGTGGCACCGGTCATGCGGCAGGCGATCGTCGCGGTCGAGGATGCTCGATTCCTCGACCACCCCGGAATCGATCTACGCGGCACCATGCGAGCGATCGTCGCCAACAGCACCCAGACTGGCAGCACCCAGGGTGGCTCGACCATCACGCAGCAATACGTCAAGAACCTGCTCATCGCGAGCGCGTCCAACGAGGACGAACTCGAGGCAGCCCGCGCGCGCACACCCTCGCGCAAGCTCCGCGAGATTCGCTACGCACTCGCACTCGAACGGCGCTACTCCAAGGACGAGATCCTCGAGCGCTACCTCAACATCGTCTACTTCGGAGCCGGTGCCTACGGCGTCGAGGCGGCCGCTCGCCGCTACTTCTCGAAGCCTGCCGCTGAGCTCGACCTGGTGGAGAGTGCCACCCTTGCGGGAATCGTGCAGCAGCCCACCGCCTTCGACCCCACGCGCAATCCGGAGCTGGCAGAACAGAGGCGCAACCTCGTCCTCGGGGAGATGGCGGAGGCCGGCTTCATCACCCCCATCCAGGCGAGCGCAGCCTCGCGCGTATCCCTCGAGGGCGTGCTCGACCCCTCACTCCAGCCCAATGGGTGCACGTCGTCGTACGCCCCCTACTTCTGCGACTTCGTCATCCGCATGATCAAGGCCGACCCCGCATTCGGCGAGACGCTCGTCGAGCGCGAGGCACTGCTGCGTCGAGGCGGACTCACGATCCGCACGACGCTGGATCCCGACGTACAAGACGCCGCCATGACGGCCGTGACGTCGTACATCCCCTCCAAGGATCCCAGTCAGCGCGCTGCAGCCATCACGCTCGTGGAGCCCGGCACCGGCAATGTCATCGCTATGGCGCAAAACCGCGACTGGGGTCTGAAGGGTCGAGGCAAGACGACGTATAACTACAACGTCGATCAGGGCTTCGGCGGCACTATCGGCATGCAAGCCGGCTCGACCTTCAAGGTCTTCACGCTCGCGGCTGCACTGGAGCAGGGATTCTCGCCCACCGAGGGTATCGACTCCCCCAATCCCAAGACCTTCGAGAACTTCGTCAACTGCACGGATGGGACAGCCTTCGATTCCGTCACCGTGCGCAACTCCGGGTCGTCGGGCTTCCTCAACATGTTCCAGGCGACGGCCTTCTCGACCAACACCTACTTCGTCACCCTCGCCGAGCGCTTCGGCCTATGCCGCCAGGCGGAGATCGCCGAGGAGATGGGCGTGCGCCTGGCCACCGGAGATCCGCTTCAGCGCGTGCCGACCTTCTCCCTTGGCACGATGGAGGTCTCTCCCCTCTCCATGGCCGGTGCCTACGCCGCCTTCGCCAATCACGGCACGTACTGCGAGCCGCGCGTCGTCGTGGAGATCAAAGATCGCTACGGCAATGACGTCGAAGTGCCGGATCCTCGCTGCCGCGAGGTCGTTTCGCGCAATGTGGCCGATGCCGTGACCGGCGTGCTCACAAGCGTCATCGACGGCCCCTTCGAAGGCCGCACAGGCAGCGCGGCCTCCCTGCCGGATCGACCGGCCGCCGGCAAGACCGGCAGCACCAACGACAACGCCGCAATCTGGTTCGCTGGCTTCACACCCCAGATGGCCGCCGCAGTGTGGGTGGGAGATCCGCGCGGTGGCTTCGCCTACCCGATGACCGACGTCACGATCAACGGCACCTACTACTCCTACGTCACCGGCGGGCAGATCCCCAACCCGATTTGGCGCGACACCATGATCGCCGCGCACGCCAACCTCACACCCCAGCCCTTCGAGCTCTTCAACGACTGGGGCGTCGGTCCCGTGCGCGGTGTCGGGCCATCGCCGGTCTACATGCCCTTCCCGCTCCCCGAACCCGAGGAGTCCAAGGAGCCGAAGCCGGAGGAGTCCAAGAAGCCGAAGCCCACCCCGGGTCCGGGTCCGAGCCCGACCCCGACCCCGACCCCCGAGCCGACGCCCGAGCCGAGCCCGACCCCCGAGCCGACGCCCGAGCCGAGCCCTGAGCCAACCGCGCCGGGTTAGCCGAGCGCGGCCTTGACCAGCGCGGCAACTTGGCCGCCGTCCGCACGACCACGTGTCTGCGGCGTAACGACCTTCATCACCGCACCCATCGCTGCGGGACCGGTCTTGCCATCAGCCGCAGCCGCGGACACAGCAGCGGCCACGATCTGCTTGATCTCATCCTCGCTCAGTTGCTCGGGGAGATAGCGCTGGAGTACGCCGAGCTCCGCCCGCTCGCGGTCCGCCCGATCCGTGGCGCCAGCGCCGTCGAAGGACTCCGCCGCCTCGCGACGCTTCTTGGCCTCGCTCGTGAGCACGACCATCACTTCATCGTCGCTGAGCTCCCGGGCCTCCTTGCCCGAGACCTCGGCGTTGGTGATCGCTGACAGCGCCATCCGCAGGGTCGCCATGGTGAGCTCGTCCTGGGCGCGGATAGCCGTGGTCAGGTCAGACTGCAGTTGATCCTTGAGGGCGCTCATGGGGCCATCCTCGCCCAGTGGGCTGGTCAGGCGCGCACCGGTGACACACTTTCCAGGTGCAGACGCGTACGGCACTCCTCGGCGGCGGTGCCCTCCTGGGCGCGGCCACCCTCGCCTACGCGCGCTGGGAGGCCGCCTCCTACCGCCTGCGCAGGGCGACCGTGCCGACATTGCCATCGGGCCAGCCCGACCTGCGGGTCCTGCACCTGTCCGACCTGCACATGACTCCATCGCGCCATCGGCTGCAGGACTGGGTCGCTTCGCTTACAGAGCTGCGCCCCGACGTGGTCGTCGTCACCGGCGACTTCCTCTCCCACCGCGAAGCTGTCGATCCCGTGCTGTCCGCACTCGACCCGCTACTCGACACACCCGGCGCTTTCGTGCTGGGCAGCAACGACTACTACGCGCCGCGGCCCATCAATCCCTTCTCCTACCTCGCCGGGCCGTCTGACCTGCATCCCGATCGACCCGAGCTCCCCTGGCCGGATCTGGTCGCGCGCCTGACCTCCGCTGGCTGGGCTCACCTGCCGAATGCGAGCACGGTCATCGAGGCGGGTGGGCGCGTCGTAGAAATCCGTGGCGTCGATGATCCCCACATCGAGCGTGACGACTACGCGAGGGTCTCGGGCTCACCCCGCGACGATGCGGATATCGCCATCGGCGTCGCTCACGCCCCTTACCTGAGGGTCGTCGATGCGATGGCGGCCGATGGCGTCGACCTCATGCTGGCGGGACACACCCACGGCGGCCAGGTGCGGGTGCCGGGACTCGGTGCGCTGGTCACCAACTGCGATCTCGACCGCGGCCGCGCCCGCGGGCTCTCGCAGCATGAGCGCCCGCTCATGGAGTTCGCCCAGCATGATCGATCCGACATGTGGCTGCACGTGTCCGCAGGTCTGGGCACGTCGCCCTACGCCCCGATCCGCGTCGCCTGCCCACCCGAGGCCACGCTCCTGACGCTCACGTCCGGGGGATAGACTCCCCCGGCTCCCTCGGGGTGTGGCGCAGCTTGGTAGCGCGCTTCGTTCGGGACGAAGAGGTCGTGGGTTCGAATCCCGCCACCCCGACTGAGTTGGGCCTGGATCCATGAGGATCCAGGCCCAACGCCATTCCCAGGGGTCCCCAGCCCAGGCTGGTCACTCGCCGGTGGTGCGGTCACCGGGAGACGACGAGCTCGGCGATCTGCACGGCGTTGAGCGCTGCGCCCTTGCGCAGGTTGTCGTTGCTCACGAACATCGCCAGGCCACGACCCTCGGGGGCGCCTTCGTCGGCGCGAATTCGGCCGACGAATGAGGGATCGGCACCGGCTGCCTGGAGCGGCGTCGGCACATCGGTCACGACAACGCCCTCGGCTGTGGCGAGGATCTCCTCGGCCCGCTCGGGGGACAGGGGCCGCTCGAACTCGGCGTTGATCGACAGGGAGTGACCGGTGAAGACCGGCACACGCACGCAGGTGCCCGACACGAGCAGGTTGGGGATACCGAGGATCTTGCGGCTCTCGTTGCGGAGTTTCTTTTCCTCGTCTGTCTCACCGAGGCCATCGTCGACAATGGACCCGGCGAGCGGGACGACGTCGAAGGCGATGGTGCGCACGTACTTCTTCGGCTCGGGGAAGTTCACCGATGAGCCATCGTGTACGAGCGTGGTGACATCGCAGTCGATGACCGCACGGATCTGGGAGTCCAACTCCTCGACGCCGGAGAGGCCACTGCCCGACACAGCCTGGAAGGTCGACACGACCAGCCGCTGCAGGCCGGCCTCCTTGTGCAGGGGCATGAGCACCGGCATCGCCGCCATGGTCGTGCAGTTGGGGTTGGCGATGATCCCCTTGCGCGCATCCTTGATCGCCTCGGGATTGACCTCGCTCACGACGAGCGGCACATCGGGATCCATGCGCCAGGCAGAGGAGTTGTCGATCACGATCGCGCCGGCCTCGGCGAAGCGCGGGGCATGTTCCTTGGAGGTGCTGCCTCCCGCCGAGAAGAGCGCGATGTCGATGCCCGAGAGGTCAGCGGTAGCGATGTCCTCGACGACAACCTCTGTGCCCTTCCAGGGCAGGCTCGTGCCCGCGGAGCGAGCCGAAGCGATGTAGCGGATCCGACCCACGGGGAACTCGCGCTCCTCGAGCAGGCGGCGCATGACACTGCCCACCTGGCCGGTGGCCCCGACGACGGCGACGACCAGATCGGTGCCGGCCATCAGCGGCCGGTCCCGGCGTAGACGACGGCCTCGCCGTCGGCATCGAGTCCAAAGGCGGTGTGCAGGGCCTGCACCGCCTGCTGCGCGACATCGGCCCGGGTGACGACGGAGATGCGGATCTCCGATGTCGAGATCATCTCGACGTTGACTCCGGAGTCTGCAAGCGCCTTGAAGAAGGTCGCGGACACTCCCGGATGCGAGCGCATGCCCGCGCCCACAAGCGAGATCTTCGCGATCCCTTCGTCAGTGAGCAGGTCGGCGAAGCCGATGCGCTCCTTCACCGCAGAGAGCGCCTCGGTGGCCTTGGCCACGGAACCCTGGGGGCAGGTAAAGGTGACGTCGGTGAGACCCGTCGATGCGGCCGACACGTTTTGCACGATCATGTCGATGTTGATGCCGGCATCGGCGAGGGCACTGAAGATGGCCGCTGCCTCGCCCGGTCGGTCGGGTACGCCGACCACGGTGACCTTGGCGTCGTTGGTGTCTGCGGCCGTGCCGGAGATGATCGGCTGCTCCATGGTGTCTCCCGCGGCGATTCGGGCCGCGATCGCGGCCTCGGACAGGACAAGGGTGCCCTCGCGGTCGGAGAATGACGACCGCACGTGGATGGGCAGATCGAATCGGCGCGCGTATTCGACGCAGCGCAGGTGGAGGACCTTGGCGCCGGCTGCCGCCAGCTCCAGCATCTCCTCGTAGGTGACGACCTCGAGCTGGCGCGCCTTGGGCACGACCCGCGGGTCGGCGCTGAAGACGCCGTCGACATCGGTGTAGATCTCGCAGACGTCGGCGCCGAGCGCTGCCGCGAGCGCCACGGCTGTGGTGTCGGAGCCGCCGCGACCGAGGGTGGTGATGTCCTTGGTGTCCTGGGCCACGCCCTGGAAGCCAGCGACGATCGGGATCGCGCCCGCCGCAAGCGCCTCCTGGATGCGCCCGGGGGTCACGTCGATGATGCGAGCAGCACCATGCGAGGAGTCGGTGATGAGTCCCGCCTGCGAGCCGGTGTAGGAGCGGGCCTCCTCGCCGAGGTCATTGATGGCCATGGCGACCAGCGCCATAGAGATGCGCTCGCCCGCGGTGAGGAGCATGTCGAGTTCGCGGCCGGGCGGCTTCGGGGATACCTGCTCGGCGAGGTCGAGGAGCTCATCCGTGGTGTCGCCCATCGCCGAGACCACGACGGCGACGCCGTGACCTGCCCGGTGGGTTGCCACGATGCGCGCAGCCACTCGGCGAATGCTCGCAGCATCGGCGACCGACGAGCCGCCGTACTTCTGCACGACGAGGCCCACGCTGGCTCCCAGGCACGCACACCGGCCACCCCCGAATGGGGTGAACACCTGACGGCGGAGCCTTGAGTCTAACGGCTGGACCGCCCCCCGCGATCCCACCCCACGGCGCCGAGTGCTGGCTCGTGGCACGTCATGAAGGCGTGTCGCGCGTCACAACCCAGCACTCGGAGGCGGTGCGCTAGCCGTCGACGCGTCGACGCCCGGCAAAGGCTCGACCGAGCGTTACTTCATCGGCGTACTCCAGGTCGCCCCCGACGGGCAGACCGCTGGCGAGCCGCGTCACCTCGAGCCCGAGAGGCGAGAGCATGCGCGCGAGATACGTCGCGGTGGCCTCACCCTCGAGGTTGGGATCCGTCGCGATGATCACCTCGGTGATCTGCCCATCGGCAAGGCGCTGCATGAGCTCGCGAATGCGGAGGTCATCGGGTCCGACACCATCAATGGGGCTGATCGCGCCCCCCAGCACGTGGTAGCGGCCGCGGTACTCCGCCGTGCGCTCGATCGCGATGACGTCGCGTGACTCCTCCACCACGCAGAGAGAGTGGGGGTCACGGCGTGGATCGCGGCAGATCCGGCACTCCTCCTCCTCGGTAACGTGCCCGCACGTCGTGCAGAAGCGGACGCGCTCCTTGACCGTGACCAGCACCTCCGCGAGACGGCGTATGTCCGTCGGCTCTGCCTGGAGGATGTGGAAGGCGAGGCGCTGGGCGCTCTTGGGACCAATGCCGGGAAGGCGACCGAGCTCGTCGATGAGGTCGGCCATGATGCCGTCGTACATCTCAGCCCTGCTCGATCTCGCCGATGACCGTCGCTCCGAGCTCACGCATCGCGAGTGCCTCGCCGCTCACGTCATCGTCACTGTCGGAGTCGTCGAGGCTGGGCTCATCCGAGGGGGGCGCGTCGACCGTCGGAGACGGAGGCGCCGAGCCGGTCGCGACGACATCGACCTGCACATCGGCGTGCATGACGTCGATGATCACCTGGCGCAGCCGCTCCGCGTGACCGCTCGTGCGGGCATTGCGCACCTTGCTCTCCTCGGGCACGCCCACGGCGAGTACGCCGGCGTCGAGCGACAGCGGGCGCGAATCGCTGAAGACCATCCATCCCACCCGCGACATGGACTTCAGTCCCTCAAGGATGGCGGGCCACATCGTCATGACGTCGGAGAGACTCGGCGTCGCTCCCACAACGACGGGTGCGGAGGCAAGGGGCTCGGGAGGCGCATCCGACGGCGCGTCGGATGGCGGGGCAGTACTGGGCAGCACGGCCGACACCCGAGGCGGTGGTGGCGGGGGGGTCCGGGCCGAGGGGTCGGCAGAGCCACCACTGTCGGGCTCTGCCGCGCTCTTGCTCCGAGGTGGCGCAGCCGGTGCCTTCGGGCGCGACGACGGGCGCTGCGCGTGGGCCTCAGCCTGGCCCGGCGCGTCGGGATCCACCGGCTCGCGCGAGGGCACGGGATCGCGCGAGCGACGGGCCTCGGGAGCAGACGGTGCAGCAGCGGGTCGGGGCGCAGGCGCACCGCGCTCGAGGCGATCGAGTCGCACGGCGAGTCCGGCGGGTGATGCGTCTGCCGAGGGCAGCAGCAGTCGCGCTGAGAGGAGCTCCAGGTGCAGGCGCGGTGCAGTCGCACCGCGAAGCTGAGTGAGCCCGTCGCTCACGAGATCCGCAGCGCGAGACAACTCCGCCAGGCTGAGCTTGGCGACCTGCGCGCGCATGACCTCGATCTCGGAGTCGGGTGCGTCGAGGATGGCGAGAGCCTCATCGCCCGGAACTGCGGAGAGCACGATGAGGTCGCGCAACCGCTGCAGGAGGTCCGTGGCGAAGCGGCGCGGATCCTGCCCGGCGTCGATGACCCGGTCGATGACCGAGAAGAGTCGCGCTCCCTCGCCGGACGCGATCGCGTCGATGGTGTCGTCGAGTAGGGCAGCGTCGGTGAGGCCGAGCTGTGCGGAGACTTCGTCGTGGGTCAGACCCTCAGGACCC
Source organism: Candidatus Nanopelagicales bacterium (assembly GCA_044360385.1). Taxonomy (GTDB): domain Bacteria; phylum Actinomycetota; class Actinomycetes; order S36-B12; family S36-B12; genus Mxb001. The sequence continues at coordinate 8,518 of JBIKKK010000001.1, read as the reverse complement.
GATCCCGCGATGAGCTGGCCGAGGATCGACAGCGCATCGCGCACGCTGCCGGCTGCGCTGCGCGCGACCAGGGCTAGCGCCGCGGGATCGGCGGGCACTCCTTCGGCCTCGCAGACCATCGCCAAGTGCTGCTGGAGCACGCGCGTGGGCACCAGTCGGAAGCCGTAGTTGAAGGTCCGCGACCGGATCGTTGGGATCACCTTGTCCGCTTCGGTCGTCGCGAAGATGAAGCGCACGTGATCCGGCGGCTCCTCCACGAGCTTGAGAAGCGCATTGAAGCCTGCGGTGGTGACCATGTGAGCCTCGTCGACGATGTAGACCTTGTAGCGCGAGGACACGGGGGCAAACATCGCTCGCTCCCGAAGCTCGCGAGTGTCGTCGACACCGCCGTGGCTGGCGGCATCCAACTCAATGACGTCGATAGACCCGGGGCCGTTGGGTGCCAGGTCCGTGCAGCTCTGGCACTCCCCGCACGGGTCCGGGGTGGGACCCTGCGCGCAGTTGAGCGAGCGGGCCAGGATCCGGGCGGTCGAGGTCTTGCCGCATCCGCGGGGCCCGGCCAGGAGGTAGGCGTGATGCACGCGATCGTTCGCCAGGGCGCGGGCGAGCGGCTCGGTGACGTGCTCTTGGCCCACGACGTCGGCCAGACGCCCCGGCCGGTAGGTGCGGTAGAGGGCCGTGGACACCCGGTCACCCTAGCCCCGGGGGCGGACGTGCGGGACCCCCCGCACACCCGACAGAGCCCGCCTGCCCTTGCTGCCTTCCGGCCCTGGGGGATTCAGCAGGGTGACGCCGCGCGGGGGGTCGAACTGAGTGTACGCCGCGCCGGGCGGCACGCCGCCGCGCGGACCTCGCCGCAGAAGCGCGAAGCCCGGGCGGTGGGACCGCCCGGGCTTCGCAGAGCGCGGAGGATAGGGGATTTGAACCCCTGAGGGATTGCTCCCAACACGCTTTCCAAGCGTGCGCCCTAGGCCACTAGGCGAATCCTCCGTCGCCGAGGGTACCCAAGCGGATCCGGGACCCCGCTCTGCGGGCGTCGCTCGCGGCCGAGAATCTGGAAGATCACGTTGAGATCACCCACCGCGTCGCGACACGACTCAGGGCATGCGCGCACCTAGACTGAAATGACCGCGCGGGGAATCCCGCGTCGATCACCCCAGGAGGAAAGGCTCGATGAGCGTTCCCAGCGGCGGGCCTCGGCCCAGCGCCCGTCACCGGCGGAAGCAGAGCCCTGTCGTCGCGGTCATCCTCGTCGTGATCGGCATGGTCATCCTCTTCGGGGCGGGCTATGGCCTCTCGCGCATCATCCAGGGGTCGGGCTCCTCGGACGCCGGAGGCACCACCGAGCCGACCAATGGGTCCGCCACCAGCGCGTCGCCCGAGCCTCAGCCCTGCGTCACCGTCACGGTAACGCCCGGGGCCGGCCTCCCCAGCGCGGCTCAGGTGACCACCAACGTCTACAACGCCACTGATCGCGCGGGCCTCGCAGCCTCGACGGCGGAGGAGCTGCAGGTGCGCGGCTTCCTCATCGGCGTCATTGACAACGACCCGCTGGCCAAGACCATCACGGGCGTTGCCGAGATTCGCCACGGTCCGTCCGGCGAGCAGGCAGCGCGACTCATGGCCTTCTACCTCCCCGGCGCAGAACTTGTCGACGATGGCCGCAAGGACGCCACGGTCGACACGGTGCTCGGTGCGGCGTACACCTCCGTGGCACCGCAGTCCGAGGTCGAGACGGCGCTCGCTGCACCGTCGCCGTCACCCAGCGGCCCGGGCTGCTCGCCGAGCGCCGCGCCGTCGAGCGACTCAGTCGCCCCCGGCGGGGAAAGTGCAAGCCCTGCAGCCTCCTAAAGGGCTACGACGCGTCCGAGTTCCATGACGCGCTCCGGGGGCAGGTTGTAATACCTCTGCTCACACGTGGCATTGCGCTGCATGAAGGCGAAGATCTCCCTTGACAACCAACGCACCAGCCCCGTAGCGGCTACCTCGCTGTGCACCGTGTAGAAGGTGTAGCGGCAATGGAGCGCATCGACCTGCGGGTAGCGTGAAGCGATCAGCTCGACCGTCGCGGCAGGATCCGCGCGCTCCATGTAACCGCTCAGAAGGACCGCATCGAGCACACCGTCAGCAACTTCGCTCACCGTGAGACGGGCCGGCGGATCCACCCAGGGCGTTTCCGCTGTGCGCATGCGCAGGATGACAATGCTGGAGGACACCACGCCGAGCAGGCGAGTCTGCCGGATGAGCGCGTACGGCACTCCCTCTTCGCTCGTGATGTAGACCGTGGTGCCCTCGGTGCGCACCACTCCCGGCGCGCCGAGGACGGTGGTGATGTCCGCAAGGGGAAGGACTCGATCGTCGAGCACTCGACCCAGGCGTGTCAGGCCCACGCGCCAGCTGGCGAGCGCCACGAAGATCACCGTGGCGGCGGCGAGAGGGAACCAACCACCGTGATCGAACTTGGTCAGGTTCGCAGCGAAGAACGACCCGTCGATGACCAGGAAGATCACCAGCCCAGGCACGACGATCCACAAGGGTAGGCGCCACCGGCGGCGCGCGACCACCGCAATCAGACATGTGGTGATGACGAAGGTGCCTGTGACAGCGATGCCGTACGCCGACGCCAAGTTGGACGAACTCTGGAAGCCCACGACCAGTCCGATGACGGCGACGGCGAGGAGCCAATTGACGAAAGGCACGTACACCTGGCCCCGCTCCGTGGCCGAGGTGTGCACGACGGTCATCCGTGGAAGGTAACCCAGGCGGATGGCCTGCTGGGTCATGGAGAAGGCCCCCGAGATCACAGCCTGCGCTGCGATGAGCGTGGCAGCCGTCGCCAGAAGGACCATCGGCAATTGAAGCGCCGCAGGGACCAGCAGGTAGAAGGGGTTGTCGACTGCAGACGGATCGCGCAGGACCAGGGCACCCTGACCCAGATAGTTGAGGTAGAGCGCGGGCGAGGCGATGACAAACCAGGACAGGCGGATAGGGCGCCGACCGAACTGCCCCATGTCGGCGTAGAGCGCCTCGGCCCCCGTCACGCACAGGACGACGGATCCGAGTGCCAGGAACGCAGTCCAGGGGTCGCTCATCATGAAGTTCACGGCGTACGTGGGCGACAGGGAGGCGAAGACTTCGGGCGATTGGACGACGCTCAGCAGTCCCAGGACGCCGATAACAGCGAACCAGGCCAGCATGATCGGCCCGAAGATCGCGCCGACGCGATGGGTGCCGAAACGCTGGATGGCAAAGAGTCCCACCAGCAGGACGAGTGCGATGGGTACAACGAAGGGCTGCAGCCCGGGTGCCACGAGCTCGAGCCCTTCGACAGCCGAAAGCACGGAGATCGCGGGCGTGATCACGCCATCGCCATAGAACAGGGCCGCACCAAGGACTCCGAAGACCATGATGATCGTCGCCGACCTCGCCCGCCGCACGACGGCTGTGGCGAGCGATGCAAGCGACATGATGCCGCCCTCGCCCTCGTTGTCCGCGCGCATCACGATGAGGACGTACTTCAGGGAGACGATCACCGTCAGGGTCCAGAAGACGAGCGAGAGAGCACCGAGCACCCGATCCGTCGTCGCAGGGATGTCGTGGGCTCCCAGGAAGATCTCGCCGAACGCGTAGAGCGGGCTCGTGCCGATGTCGCCGAACACGACACCCAGGGAGCCCAGGGCAAGAATCCCCGTTGACGCTCTGCGCTGCTTCACGTTCAGGGACCCTAGGGCTAGCGGGGCAGTCCCGTGACAAGTTCACCGAAGCCTCACACCCGGGGGTCCCCCTCACTAGCCTCCCCGGGGGGAGGTGTCATGAACGCGGCCAGTCGCATTCCACGCTCGGCCTGGGTGGTGGCCCTGAGTGCCGCCACCCTCGGCGTCATCTACGGCTACGACGGCTCCAACATCGCGGGAGCCCAACTCTTCTTCCAGGACTACTTCGGTCTCCAGGGCAACGACGAGGCCGTCGAGACGATCGTCACCGCGACCGTCTACGGCGAGCTCATCGGAGCACTCGCCGGTGGCTTCATCATCAGTCGCTTCGGGCGCAAGCCCACGATCGTCGCGGTGGCCTTCAGCTACGTCGCCTTCTGCCTCGCCAGCGCCCTCGCCATCTCTCCCGTCATGCTCGGGATGTCTCGGTTCTGCCTGGGCCTCGCGATCGGAGTCTCGCTCATCGCGGTGCCGATCTTCGTCGCCGAGTCGGTACCGGCGCGCATCCGCGGTGCCACGCTGGTCGCCTACCAGGTCGCAGCGGTCGTGGGCATCATCCTCGGCTACCTCGGCGCCCTGGCCCTGAGCGGACTTGGAGACGCCATCAACTGGCGCATCATGCTCGGGCTCGCGGCGGTGCCAGCCGTCCTGCTCATCCCCGCGCTACTGCGACTGCCGGAGACCCCGCGATATCTCGTACTCAAGGGAAGGCTGGAGGCAGCGCGCGCCTCGCTGGAACGGTCCGACCCCGACGCGGACGTCGACGCCGAACTCGCCAGCATGCAGGCCGCCATCAGCGGCGAGCGCGGTGGACGTATCAAGGAAATGTTGCGCAAGCCCTACCTTCGCGCGACGGTCTTCGTCGTCGGCCTCGGCTTCTTCATCCAGATCACCGGCATCAACGCCACCGTGGCCTACGGCCCGCGCATCTTCCAGGCCATGGGCGTCACGACGACCACCCAGTCCATCCTCATGGCCACCCTCGTGCAGTGCATCGCGCTCGTCGCCGTCCTGGCCTCGATGAGCGTCGTAGACCGATGGGGTCGGCGTCCGATCCTGCTCACCGGCATCACCATCATGGTCGTGTCCCAGCTAGCCATGGTGGTGACCTTCGCCACGCAGGAGGGCGACACCTTCTCCACAGCCCAGGTCGTGCTCGGCTTCCTCGGACTCGCCGGCATCAACATCGGCTTCGTCTTCGGCTTCGGCGCGCTCGTGTGGGTCTACTCCAGCGAGAGCTTCCCCGCTCGACTCCGCGGCTATGGGTCGAGTGCCATGCTCGGGTCGGACCTGCTGGCCAACATCATCATCGTGCAGTTCTTCCTCACCGTGCTCAACACCATCGGCGGCGCGTGGTCCTTCGGGATCTTCGCTATCCTCGCGGTGTTCGCCTGGATCTTCGTCTGGCGCCTCGCGCCCGAGACGAAGGGCCGTGAGCTTGAGGAAGTCCAGGACTACTGGGAGAACGGCGGGCGCTGGCCCGCACCCGAGGAGAAGGGGTCGCTCTGATGCTGCGTGCTGGGGTCGACCTCGGGGGCACCAAGATCCAGACGGTCATCGTGGACCCGGACGGCAACGTCCTGGGCCAGTGTCGGCTGCCGACGCCCCAGGACAAGGGACCGTCCGGTGTCCTGGAGGCAATGGTGCTGTCCGTGCGCCAGGCCCTCGCGGATGCGGGCGCGGATCCCGCTGAGCTCCTCGGGGTCGGCGTGGGGTCACCGGGCCAGATCGATCACGACGCCGGCACCGTGAGTCACGCAGGCAACCTCCCCGACTGGCTCGGGACCATCGCGGTGGCCGCGCCACTGCGCGACGCGCTCGGTGTACCGATCGAACTCGCCAACGACGTCCAGGTGGGCGTCATGGCCGAGTCCCGTCTCGGAGCCGGACGCCCGTACTCCTCGATGCTCGGCATCTTCTGCGGCACGGGCGTGGGCGGTGGAATCGTCATCCACGACGAACTCTGGCTTGGACGCGGAGCAGCGGGCGAGGTCGGTCACATGGTCGTGGAGCCCGACGGCGCATCCTGCCCCTGCGGTCGCAGGGGTTGCCTGGAGGCCTACGCCGGCCGCGCCGCCATGGAGACCGAGGCGCGCCGGCGCATCAAGCACGGCAAGCACAGCGATCTCCTCAAGATCATGGAGAAGAAGGGCCGCACCCGGATGTCCAGCGGGGTCTGGGCCAAGGCCCTCGAGAAGCACGACCACCTCGCGGTGCACCTCGTCGACCGCGCGGTGTGGGCGCTCGGTCTCGCGGCAGCCAGTGCGGTCAACCTGCTGGACATCGAGGCGGTGGTCATCGGAGGCGGCCTCGGCACGCGGCTCGGGCCTCCGTTCGCCGAGCGCATTCGCGAGGCCATGCTGGAGCACCTCATCCTCCCGGAGAAGGCACCGCAGGTGCTCAGCGCTGCACTCGGCGACCTCGGCGGAGCCATGGGAGCTGCCTTGCGCGTGGAGCATGCGATCCCCCCGCCCGGTGACCTCGGCACCGTCGCGGACCCGGATGCCTGAGGCCGCACGCGGCATCACCATGGCCGCGGAGATCGCTGAGCAGCCCGCGGCGCTCGCGCGACTCCTCGACGAAGGTCGCGCGCCGATAGCGGAAGTCGCCCGCGGCATCGCCGCACGCAATCCCCGCTTCGTCCTGCTCGCCGCACGGGGCACCTCCGACCACGCCGCGCTCTACCTGAAGTACCTCATCGAGGTGCGGCTCGGCCTGCCGGTCGGGCTCGTCTCCCCCTCCACTCTCACCGTCTACGCCGCCCAGCTCCACTACTCCGACGTGCTGTGGATCGCGCTCAGCCAGTCGGGTGGCTCCCCCGACCTCGTCGAGTCGACCACCCGAGCCCGCGAGGCGGGAGCCTGGACGATCGCGATCACCAACGCGCCTGAGTCACCGCTCGCGAGGGCCGCAGAGGCACATATCGACGTGATGTCCGGGCCGGAGCGCGCGGTCGCGGCGACCAAGAGCTACACGAGCGAACTCCTCGCGTCGTGGCTGCTCGTCGAGTCGGGGGCTGGCGGCGACACGTCCCGCGCCGATGTCCTCCCCGATCTCACCCGCGAGGTGCTCGACCGCGGATACGGCCTCGAGGTCTCTCCGCGCTATCGCTTCGTGGAGAGACTGGTGACGACAGGTCGCGGCTACGCCTACTCCACGGCGCGCGAGGCTGCGCTCAAGCTCATGGAGACGTCGTATCTCTCCGCGCATGCCTTCTCCAGCGCCGACCTCATGCACGGTCCGCTCGCGATGATCGATGTGGACCGACCCGTCATCGCCGTCGTGCCCTTCGGTCCGGGCGGGGCGGCCATGCAGCCCGTACTGCACCGCTTGGCCGAGCGTGGCGCCGACGTGCTCATCGAGGGCGATGTCGCGCGAGCCCCGCACGCGGCCGCACATATCCCCCTGCCGGAGACCGGCGAGGACATCGCGCCGATCCTGCAGATCCTGCCCCTGCAGCAACTCGCCTACGCGATGGCGATCGCGCGAGGTCACGACCCGGATGCTCCGCGCGGCCTGCGCAAAGTCACGGAGACCCTCTAGGCCCAGGCACCGCCACGCAGGACGCGCATCACGCGGAGATCCTCGTCGAGCGCCACGATGTCGGCTCGCTGGCCCACCGCGAGCAGGCCACGATCACCGAGCCCCATCGCCCGAGCAGGGGCAAGCGACGCGGCCGAACTCGCCTGCTCGAGTGAGCGATCCGCAAGTCGCACCGAGCGACGCACGGCAGAGTCCATGAGCAGTGTGCTTCCGGCCAGGCTCCCGCCGTCACGCAGTCGCGCCACCCCATCGCGAACGACCACATCAAGGCCGCCGATCCGGTAGTCGCCATCACCCGCGCCCGCGGCAGACATCGCATCGGTCACCAGTGCTCCCCGGCCGTCCGCTGCCGCGAGGGCAAGCGCGACGACATCCGGCTCCAGGTGTACGCCGTCGCCGATGACCTCGCATGTCACGCGCGCATCAGCCAGCAGGACGCCCACCGGTCCAGCGTCGCGGTGGAGCAGGGGTGGCATCGCGTTGAAGAGGTGCGTCGCCACGGTCGCGCCCGCATCGACAGCAGTACGGGCAGCTTCGCCGTCGGCTGCCGTATGCCCGACGGCAGCGATGGCACCCCGCTCGACGATGAGGTGGATGGCCTCAAGAGCCCCGGGGAGTTCGGGGGCCAGCGTCACCATGCCGATGCGACCTTCGCCCGCGTCGAGGACGCGCGCCACCTCATCCGGGGCCGGGGCGCGCAGCGTGCGCGGGTCATGCGCGCCGCAGTAGGACGGGGAGATCCAGGGCCCTTCGAGGTGGATGCCGCGCAATGTGCCGTCGTCGACGAAGGGGATGAGAGCGCGCACCTGGCGGATCAGGTCGTCGTACTCCGCCGATACGAGGCTCGCGTGCATCGTCGTCGTACCGTGAGCGCGGTGCGTGGCCGCGGCTGCGGCGATCTCGTGAGCGTCGGCGGAGGTGAAGGAAGCGCCCCCGCCACCGTGGCAGTGCAGATCGACGAAGCCGGGGAGCAGCACGTCCGCGCGGACGGCATGTTCCGGGGGTGGCCCCGACCCGATCTCTACGATCGCGTTGCCCTCGACCCGCACCCAGGCATCAGGCCGCTCGCCGTCGGCATCGACGACGCGCTTCGCGGCGAGCACGAGCGACATGCCCCGACCCTAGGTCATCCCCATGCTGGGTAGGGTCGGCGTGACGAAGGTGCGACTCCACATCCCCCCATCAGGAGAGCGATGCCCAGCCTGCTCGACTACCCGGCCTACCCCCTACTGTTCGGCCCCTCACCCGTCCACCCGCTTGAG
>JBIKKK010000069.1:0-10298 GCA_044360385.1 Candidatus Nanopelagicales bacterium | reverse complement strand
CTGGCTCGGCCTTGAGGGCCGCCGGGCCGTCGTGACCGGCGCGGGCAGCGGGATCGGTCAGGCGGCGGCCGTCGCCCTGGCGGCCGTGGGAGTCGAGGTCATCGGGGTCGATCGGGACGCGGAATCGCTGCGAGATTCAGGGCTGCACGCCGAGACCTGCGACATCTCCAGCGAGACTGCCGTAAAGGCGCTCGCCGAGCGCGTCGGCCCCTGCGACATCGTCGTCAACGCCGCGGGCATCATCCGACCAGGTGCCCTCGCTGACGTCGACGTCGCTGACTGGAACGCACTCATCGCGGTCAACCTCACCGGCTACCTTCTCGTGTCGCGTGCCTTCGCTGCCGGGATGAGCGCCCGTGGCACCGGCGCGTTGGTGCACGTGGCATCCATCTCAGGCACCCACGCTCAGGCCAATAGCGGCGCCTACAGCGCATCGAAGGCTGCACTCATCGTCATGTCGCAGCAACTGGCCCTTGAGCTTGGCCCGCAGGGCATCCGCAGCAACACCGTGAGCCCCGGCATGGTGCGCACACCCATGACGGAGGAGTACTACTTGGCACCGGGCGTGGCTGAACGTCGCGACCGCGCGGTGCCGATCGGCCGCGTGGCAGCGCCGGACGACATCGCTGACGTCGTGGCCTTCCTGTCCAGTAACCGAGCCCGCTACGTCACCGGCGCGGACATCATCGTCGACGGCGGGTTCACCACCACTCTGATGAGTTGGGTGCCACGCCCCGGCTACGACTGATCTGGCGCGGAAGCGGCCCGGCTCTCCGCCTTGAGTTCCTTCGCGCGCGTGGCGTACATGTCGACGTACTCCTGCCCCGACAGCTCCATCAGGGCGTACATGATCTCGTCGGTGACGGAGCGCAGGACGAAGCGGTCAGACTCCATGCCGTCGTAACGCGCGAAGTCGAGCGGATCACCGAAGCACACACCCACTCGGCGGATCCTCGGCCGGATGCGCCCCGGAGGCTGGATCTCGTACGTGCCGATCATGGCCACGGGGATCACGGGCGCATGCCCCTCGAGTGCCATGCGCGCAACGCCGGTCTTGCCGCGGTAGAGCCGACCATCCGCAGTACGCGTGCCCTCGGGATAGATGCCGAGCATGTGACCCTCATCGAGAATGCGTATGCCTGTGGTGATGGCCGCCTCCGCTGCGCGGCCACTCGTGCGGTCGATGGGCACCTGGCCCACGCCGGTGAAGAAGGCCTTGCTGATGAGGCCCTTGATGCCCTTGCCGGTGAAGTACTCCTGCTTGGCGAGGAAGGTGATCCGGCGCCGGGTCACGAGGGGGAGGAAGAAGGAGTCCGAGAAGGACAGGTGGTTGCTCACCAGGATGGCGGGGCCCTCTTCGGGGAGAGCCTCCATGTTGTCGGTCCAGGGGCGGAAGAGGACGCGCAGCCAGGGGCCGATCACGATCCACTTGAGAACCCAGTAGAGCACGGGCTCACCCTAGCCGTGTGGCACTATCAGGGGCGTCCAAGGAGGTCGCTATGCCGCTTGTTCCCGGTGCTGAGCCCTTTGTCGCCGACGGCGGCTCCACGGGCATCCTGCTCCTCCACGGCTTCACCGGCTCGCCGAAGTCCATGAAGCCCTGGGGTGAGCGCATGGCGGCCGAGGGTCACACCGTCCGCGTGCCGCGCCTCCCCGGGCACGGCACCCGCTGGCAGGACATGAATCTCACTCGCTGGGAGGACTGGTACGCCGAGGCCGACCGGTCCTTCCTCGAGCTCCAGCGCGCCTGCGATGTCGTCTTCGTCTTCGGGCTCTCCATGGGTGGCTCGCTGACGCTGCGACTCGCGGAGCGCCATGGCGATGCCATCCGCGGCATCGTGCTCGTCAACCCGGCGGTGCACTCCGAGCGCCCCGACCGCTTCCTGCTTCCCGTCCTGCAGGCCGTCGTGCCGGCGTTCCCCGGTATCTCCAACGACATCAAGAAGCCGGGCCAGGACGAGGGTGCCTACGCCAAGATCCCGCTCAAGGCCGCGCACTCCCTCACCAAGCTGTGGAAGGCAGTCAAGGACGACATTGCGCTGGTGCGTCAGCCACTGCTGCTCTTCCGCAGCTCCGAGGACCACGTGGTCGAAGCATCCAATGCCCGTTTCATCCTTGACCATGTGGCGAGCGCGGATCGGACCGAGGTCGTGCTCCCCGACTCCTACCACGTCGCGACCTTGGACAACGACGCCGAGACGATCGTCGCGGGCAGCATCGACTTCGTCCGCCGCCTCACCTGAGGCCATGTCGACTCCAGGACTCCCCGCGGCGGCGTACGCCAAGCTCGCCGACGTCGACCCGCCCATCGCCGAGCATGTCCTCGACCTGCTCGCACAGGCACGGATCCCGGCGTACGCCGAGCCGCTCGTGGGCGACACCGGGCCCTACCGCGACGTCCGGGCCCCCGACCGACCGACGACACGGATCTACGTCGAGCGCACGCGCCTGAGCGAGGCCCGCAGCGCCATCGCCGAGGGCCTGCCGTCCCTGCGCGCCGAATTCCATGCCGATGCTGCCGCTCGAGCCGATGCCGACGACATGCGGCGTGCATCGACAGACCGCATCGATGAGGCCTGGGACGACATCGTCGCGGGGTTCCACACTGCCGAGCCGCCACCACGTCCCGGGACAGAGGGTTCGGGGCTCTCCCAACGGCTGGTACGCGAGCACACGGAGCCGCCCGAGCCCGAAGGGCAGCCGGCGCTCGGCCCGCGCGACTATGCACTTCCCGACGACGTGGACGATGAGGGCTTCACCCCACCACCCCCTCCACCGATGCCCCGACCCCGGGATCGCTTCGATGCCTTCGCCTGGATCGGTCTCATCGGGGGCCCGCTCGCGATCATCCTGGCCTTCGTCCTCGGCGTCGGCGGATGGCTCGCGGCCGCAGGGTTCGTCGCCTTCACCGCAGGCTTCATCACGCTCGTCGCGCGGGCCTCGGACCGCCGCGACGACGGCCACGACGGGGCCGTGGTCTAGGAAAACGCAGTGGTCTAGGAGACCGCAGTCCTTTAGGAAACTTCCGCGACGCGACGCCGCAGGCCCTTGAGTGCCGTATCGACGATGATGCGCTCGGCCTTGCGCTTGATCATGCCAATCATCGGGATGCGCACGTCGACCGCGAGACGGTAGTGCACCGTCGTGGAAGCCCCGTGCTCGTCGAGCAGATAGGTGCCGTCCATCGCGGTGAGCATGTCTCCGGCGGTGAGCTGCCAGGACACTCGCCGATCCCCGTCCCAGTCGTAGAGCAATTCATAGGTGTCGCGGATCGGGCCGGACTCCAGGTGGAAGCGAGCGCGGAGAGGACGTCCGTCCTTCTCCTCGAGCACGGTGACCTCGGTGATCCCGTCGCTCCACTGGGGGTACGCCGGCAGGTCAGCGATGACGCCCATGATCGTCGCAGCGGATGCCTCGATGTCGATGCTGGACTCGGTCTGATCAGCCACGTCCCGGCTCCCCCGGGCGACGATCGCCCTCCATCTCGTCCTTGAGCGACCACACGACACGCTTCCACGCCACCGCGTGCTGTCGACGGAGACGGTCCATCTCGCGGCGGCCACGCGCCGAGGAGGGCAGGGTGCGGGGAGTCGACGGCGATCCGGGAGCGGTGGGCTCTCCGCGCAGGAAGTAGTGCACGATCACCCCGTCGCCGTGGGGCTCGAGCCAGACTTCCGCGGACCCCACGAGCTCACCGGTGATGGACCAGCGCAGACCGTCCAGGCCCCGGTCCATGAAGACCGCCAACTCAAGGGAGGGCCACCACTGTCGCCAGCGCGCCGGATCGGCGACCACTGCGGCCAGGCGAGTCCGCTCGACGACCACATAGGTCTCGTCGACGAGATCCACCCCTGCCATGGGGCCAGGATAGGTGTCTTCCGGCGTCCATATCCGGCGGCTCCCCACGGCCCACGCCTCAGAAGGACCTGGAGATGGCCCAGGTTGGGCGTTCAGGTAGCCCTGGGATGACCCATCCCCTAGCGTGATGCGAGTTACGTCACACCGAGCCATCGGTGGACCCGACCGTGGGAGAGATCGTGAAGACCGAGTTCAGCGTCGCTGCCATCGTCCCGCCGCCCACTTCGGGCAGCCTCGTGGACGACATTGTCGACAACGCCCAGACCGCCCCCCACCGTGTCGCGCTCTCCGTCAACCGCGGGGGCGCCTGGGTGGGCGTCACCTCGCAGCAGTTCCTCGACCAGGTCAAGGCCGTGGCCAAGGGCATCGTGGCCTCGGGCGTCGAGCCGGGCCAGCGGGTCGGCATCATGTCGCGCACCCGCTACGACTGGACGGTGGCGGACTACGCCATCTGGTACGCCGGTGCCACCGTCGTCCCGATCTACGAGACCTCCTCGGCCGAGCAGGTCGAATGGATCCTCGGCGACTCCAACGCCGTCGGCGTCTTCCTCGAGAGCGCCAAGAACAAGAAGGTCTTCGACGAGGTCGCCGACCGGATTCCCGACTGCACACGCGCGTGGATCTTCGACGACGGCGCTCTCGACACCCTGGCTACGGCCGGGGCCGGCATCTCCGATGAGGATCTCGAGCGCCGCCGCGCGACGCTCAACCCGGAGTCGCTCGCCACCATCATCTACACCTCGGGCACGACCGGGCGCCCCAAGGGCTGCATGCTCACCCACGGCAACTTCATGTTCGAGGTCAGCAACATCGTGGCGGGGATGCCCCAGCTCTTCACCGTCCAGGGGGCATCCACCCTGCTCTTCCTGCCCCTGGCCCACGTCTTCGGGCGGATCATCCAGCTCGGCTGCATCCACTCCGGCACCCGACTCGGCCATGCGCCCGACGTCAAGAACCTGCTGGGCGACCTGCAGTCCTTCCAGCCCACCTTCCTCCTGGCTGTGCCCCGCGTGTTCGAGAAGGTCTTCAACTCCGCTCAGCAGAAGGCCACGGCCGAGGGCAAGGGCAATATCTTCAACACCGCCGCGCAGACCGCGATCGACTACTCCAAGTCACTCGACACCGGCGGCCCCGGCTTCGGCCTGAAGCTCAAGCACAAGGTGTTCGACAGGCTCGTCTACGGCAAGTTGCGCGCGGCGATGGGCGGCAAGATCGAGTGGGCTGTCTCCGGTGGCGCGCCGCTCGGCGATCGCCTCGGACACTTCTTCCGCGGCATCGGAGTCACGATCCTCGAGGGCTACGGCCTCACTGAGACATCGGCCGCGACCACGGTCAATCGCCCCGACGCGATCAGGATCGGCACGGTGGGCCAGCCCTTCCCCGGTGCTTCGGTCAAGGTGGCAGCCGACGGCGAGCTCATGCTCGCGGGCGCCCAGATCTTCAAGGGCTACTGGAACAACCCCACCGCCACGGCGGAGGCGATCGAGCCTGACGGCTGGTTCCACTCCGGCGACATCGGTGAGATCGACGATCAGGGCTTCGTCAAGATCACCGGCCGCAAGAAGGAGCTCATCGTCACGGCAGGCGGCAAGAACGTCGCACCCGCCGTGCTCGAGGATCGCCTGCGCGCCAACTGGCTCGTGAGCCAGTGCATGGTCGTGGGCGACGCGCAGCCCTTTATCGCCGCGCTCGTCACGATCGATCCCGAGTCCTTCCCGGGCTGGCTGAAGCAGGCGGGCAAGCCGGAGGGCTCGACCATCGCATCGATGACCAACGACCCTGATCTCGTCGCAGAGATCCAGAAGGCCGTCGACGAGGCCAACAAGGCGGTGTCCAATGCCGAGGCCATCAAGAAGTTCACTATCCTTCAAGAGGACTGGACGGAAGAGGGCGGCCAGTTGACGCCGTCGATGAAGCTGAAGCGCAACGTCGTGATGAAGGAGTACGCATCCGAGGTCGACGCTCTCTACTCGTAACGCAGGCCCTGGCCTCGCGTCATGCCCGCGACGGCATGGCGCGAGGCCTTGGCTTTGCCGGGGTACTCCTCGTCTCCCTCGGCACGGGCGACATGCCCGTGGCGTCGATGCAGGTGGCTCTCGTGGCCGTCATCGCGGTCCTTGCCCAGCTCGGCACGACCCCGGCCCGGCCGGTGTGGCTGAGATATGCGGTCCTCATCGCCGAAGCCGCCGCGATCGCGCTCGTCGTAGTGACATCGGCCCCGGGCGACCGGCCCTCCATCGTCTACCTCGCCGTGCCTCCCATCGTCAGCGCCTTTGCCATGGGCGCAGCCGGGCTCAGCTCCGCCATCGCCGTCGAGGGGCTCGTGCTCCTTGTCGGCACGGTGCTGCGCGTTCGCGACGACCTACCCACTGGCGTGGTCGACCTCATCGTCGTCCTGGCGCTCGGAGTCGCGCTCGGCCTGGGCGCCATCCTCACGACGCATCTGCGGCAGCGCATCGCGCCACCAAGCACCGACTACGACGCGGCGCGGCGCCTGCTCATGTCCCTGCGCGATGTGGCACGCCAGCTCCCGGGGGGTCTGGAGGAGTCGGCTCTGGCCCAGGCCGCGCTCGCGCGCTTTCGCACCGTGCTCCCCCATGACCGTGCCGAGGTGGTGGTGCGCGCCGATGGGGGCCGCCTCCTCACCATCGCGCGCAGCCCGGAGGATGCATCGGGCTGGTCCCCGTCACTGTCGGCGGGGCTCTGGGGCCAAGCCTGGGAGTCAGGGGTCGCGGTCCAGCGCCTGGGTGCCATGGACGGTCCCGAGCTCGGCACCTCGCGCGCGTGTGCCGTCATCCCGCTGCGCCTCGGGGACGTGCGCATCGGTCTCGTGGGCATTGAGCGTGCCGGTGGCCTCTGGCCGGTCGAGGACCTCACCGAGGCACAGACCATGGCCGACGAGGCAGCACTGCGTCTCGATACCGCGCGGCTCTTCGACGAAGTGCGTGACCTCGCCACTCTGGAGGAGCGCCGCCGCCTCGCGCGCGAGATCCACGACGGGATCGCCCAGGAGGTCGCCGGCCTGGGATTCCTCGTCGACGACGCGCTCGCATCACAGCCCGATCCGGGAGCGCGCCAGCCCCTGCAGCGCATTCGCGACGAGCTCACCCGCATCGTCACCGAGTTGCGGCTATCCATCTTCGACCTGCGCACCGAGGTCGGCGCAGGGATCGGTGAGGCGCTTTCCTCGCATGTCCGAGCGGTCGGCGCGGAGGCCGGGCTCACCGTGCACCTCGTGCTCGATGAGGACCCGACGCGCCTGCCGCCGGGAGTCGCACCGGAGATCCTGCGCATCGCCCAGGAGGCGGTCGCCAATGCACGTCGTCATGCCGAGGCCCGCACGCTCTGGGTGACGTACCGCGTCACTGACGGGAGCGCCTTCCTCCGCGTGGCCGATGACGGTCGTGGCATCTCAGACGGTCGAGCGCGCCCCGACAGCTTCGGCATGCAGATCATGCGGGAGCGCGCGACGCGGATCGGGGCCAGCCTGACGGTCAAGCGCCGTAGTCCCCAGGGGACTGTGGTGGAGTTATCCCTGCAGCCGTCAGGCAGCGCCAGTCCCACCGGGGAGGAGAGACCATGACGATCACGGTCCTCCTCGTCGATGATCATGAGCTCATCCGCGAGGGTCTGCGCCGCGCACTCGAGCGCGAGGCCGATGTCGAGGTGGTTGCCGAGGCCGCGAGCGTCGCTGAGGGCATTGCCATGGGCCGCAAGACCGAGCCGACAGTCTCGATCGTGGACCTGCGGCTGCCCGATGGCAACGGCCTCGACGTCGTGCGCGCCCTGCGCGCCCAGTCCGCGGACATGGGCATCGTCGTACTCACGATGTACGCCGGCGACAACCAGCTCTTCGACGCACTCGATGCGGGGGCGAGCGCCTTCGTCCCCAAGAGCGCGCCCGCCGAGGAGATCGTCGCCGCGGCGAGGCACGCCGCGAGCTCACCACACTCCTTCACCTCCGCGGATCTCGCCGACGCGCTCAAGCGACGTACCTCGCCACAGGGACCGCAACTGTCCCCGCGCGAGCGCGAGGTCCTGCAGCTGCTCGCTGACGGCCTGGGTGTCTCGCAGATCTCGCGCCAGCTCTTCATCTCGGACTCGACGACCAAGACGCACATCTCCAAGCTCTACGACAAGCTCGGTGCCGGCAATCGCGCGCAGGCGCTCATGACCGCACTCCGCCTCGGCCTGCTCACCGCTCCCGACGAAGCCCCGTGACGGTGGCCAAGGTCCGCGACAATCTCGTCGCACTCATCGTGGTGTGGGTGCTCAGCCGGCTGCTGATCCTCGGCACCCTTACGGGGCTCGTCCCCTATCCCGATGGCCCGTCGGTGATCAACGACGTCAAGCTTTACGCCGAGTGGTCCAGCCTCCTCGTCACCGGCAGATTCCCCATCGGTGATGACATGTGGCAGTACCCGCCGGGCGCGGGCATCGTGTTCGCGATCGCCGCGCTCGTGGGGTCGAATCCCGTGGCGGCCTTCGTGATCATCGCCCTCGCCTGCGACCTCGCCGCCTTGATCGTCCTTGCCGTGGCCGGACGCCGCCGCGGAGTCGGCCTCGATGCCGCGTGGGCCTGGGTGATCGGCGCACTCCTCGTCGGCCCGGTGTGGCTCGCCCGCTTCGACGTCGTCCCCACGCTGGCGGCTGTGGTCGCACTCGTGCTCATCGCACGCCCCGTCTGGAGTGGAGCGGCGGCAGCAGCCGGCACGCTGCTCAAGGTCTGGCCCGGCCTCATGCTCATCGCGCTGCCACGACGCTCCTTGCCCCGAGGCATCCTCGGCTTCGTCGTGATGTCGGCCGCGATCCTCGGCGCGGTGCTCCTCTGGTCCACGGGTGGCGTGTCCTTCCTCGGTGAGCAGGGCGCGCGCGGGCTGCAGGTGGAATCCGTGGGGGCACTCCCCTTCATGGCCTGGAATGTCTTCGGCGAGGTGCCGACCGAATTCCGCTTCGGCGCGATGGAAGTCGATGTGTCGGCGACCATCCCGCTGGGACTGGCGATCACCCTCGCGGGCTTCGCGGTGCTCGGTGTGCTCGGCGTGCTGCGCCTGCTCGGACGCCTGGAAACCCTCAGTCCCGCGGATGTCGCGCTCGTGGCACTGCTCGTCAGCATGGTGACCAGCCGGGTGCTGTCGCCGCAGTACTCCGTCTGGGTGGTCGGCGTGGCGGCGGTGACCTTCCTCGATCCCCGCAGCCGCATGCGCACCGTCGTGTGGCTGCTCGTGCCGTCGATCCTCGTGACGCAGGTGATCTACCCCTACGGCTACGGCAGCTTCCTCAACGGCGACTGGTGGGCGGTCGCACTCCAGGTGATCCGCGTCGCGCTGCTCGTGGCCGCCACCGGGCTCGGACTATGGATCGTGCTCCGTCAGGCACTGAGTCGCCAAGCACTGCGCCGCGGCGTCAGGAAGCCTCATCCAGGAGATCCAGCCGCTGCAGCGGCGTCGGGTGGGTGAAGAGCAGGGCGTAGCGCCAGCGGGGCGGCGCGAGGGTAGACCTATTGGTCACCGCGAGGCGCATGAGCAGATCGGCGTAGGCCTGCGGATCCCCCGTCACCGCGAGTGCCTCGCGGTCCGTGCGCGACTCCAGCGAGCGGCTCACCGTGGCAGCGCCCACGGAGCCGACAAGGGACGCCACAAGCCCCACCGCGACGACGAGCGGGATGACACGAGGATCACCCGGATTCCGCGCGTGCAGACGCGCGCGGACGCGGCCTGACAGCACCAGGGCGCCGGCCAGCGCAGCGGTGCCGCCGGCTGCGAGGGCGGCAAGGGCAGTGCCCAGCGCGACATCGCCTTCGCGCACGTGCACGAGTTCATGTGCGACCAGCGCATCGATCTGAGCAGGAGACAGCGAGTCGCCGACCGTGTCGTAGATGGTGACCGCGCGCGTGGGGCCCCAGCCAGACACGTGCGCATTGATCATCGGCGATCGGTCCCCCACCTCGATGACCGTGACCGTGCCGACCTCCACCCCGAGTCGATCCGCCATAGCGAGGACCCGGGAGGTGAGTGCGGGATCCGCGGCAGTGCCCTCCAGCCTCTGGGTCAGTGGGAGTAAGGCGGACACGGCAAAGGCGGCTACGACAGCACCGGCGACGATCGCGATCCAGCCGCGTCGCGGCCAGCGCCGCAGGATCGCGAGAGCGATCGCGACTCCGAGTGCTCCGAGAGCGACGTAGACGAGTGACTCCGCGAGCCAACGCAGCCACCATGCCGACGCCGCCTCGGTGAGCAGACCGGCATCGCGTCGCGCCTGCGCGACGAGTAGGGCGAAGGGCAGCGCGACGAACTGAGTGGCAGCGAGAAGCGCGGCGGTAGCGAGGAAGCTCGAGATGAATGGCTTGCTCCGCGGCCCAATACGGGCGAGCGCAGCGCGCGCTTGTGGCACGAGTAGCACGCCGAGGGCAAGGACGGCCGGTGCGAGCCATGCGAGCA
>JBIKKK010000090.1:0-8232 GCA_044360385.1 Candidatus Nanopelagicales bacterium | reverse complement strand
CGCCGTCAAGGGCGACATGACCGTGACCACCCAGGAGTACGACCTGGGTGCCCGGCTCTACAACCGCACCGGCGAGACGCTTCCGCCCGCGGTGCTCGAGGAGCTGCGCGGATACGACGCGATCCTGCTCGGCGCCATAGGCGACCCGAGCGTGCCCCCGGGCGTGCTCGAGCGCGGCGTACTGCTGCCGCTGCGCTTCGAGCTCGACCACCACCTCAACTACCGCCCGGTCAAGCTCTACCCGGGTGTGGAGTCCCCACTCGTCGGCAAGGGTCCGGCCGAGATCGACTTCGTCGTCTTCCGCGAGGGCACCGAGGGTCCCTACGTCGGCGCCGGCGGTGTGCTGCGCAAGGGCACGCCTCAAGAGGTCGCGACCGAGGAGAGCATCAATACGGCGTACGGCGCGGAGCGCATCATCCGCGAGGCATTCCTGCGCGCGATGCGCCGTCGCAAGCACGTCACGCTCGTGCACAAGACCAATGTGCTCACCAATGCGGGCAGCCTCTGGAAGCGCACCTTCGACCGTGTCGCCCAGGAGTTCCCCGAGGTGAAGACCGACTACCAGCACGTCGACGCTGCGGCGATGTTCTTCATCACCCAGCCGGAGCGCTTCGATGTGGTCGTCACCGACAACCTCTTCGGCGACATCCTCACCGACATCGGCGCGGCGATCTGCGGGGGCATCGGCCTCGCGGCGAGTGGCAACCTCGACCCGAGCCGCAGCAATCCCAGCATGTTCGAGCCCGTGCACGGCTCCGCCCCCGACATCGCGGGCCAGGGCAAGGCTGATCCGACCGCGACGGTGATGAGCCTCGCGCTGCTGCTGGACTTCGTGGGCGAGGAGGCCATGGCCGAGCGCGTCGAGGCCGCGGTCGAGGCCGACCTCGCTTCGCGGGGTGATGCGGTGCGCTCGACCAGCCAGATCGGCGATGCCCTCGCGGCCGCTGCCGCTTCCTAGCCCGACAGGGTCGGCCTTGCCGACCCGCCGGGCCTGAGTAACCTCCCTTGTCATGACGACGTCGCCCTCGCTCGCGGACACGCATCTGTGGCCGATCACGGCCGCGCCGCACCCGTCGCCCACGTCGCCTGAGCGGCGCGCGGAGATTCTCGCGAGCCCCGGATTCGGCCAGCACTACACCGATCACATGGTGCGGGCGACGTGGACGGCCGATGAGGGCTGGCACGACGCCGAGCTCGTGCCCTACCAGCCGCTCACCTTCGACCCGGCCACCAACTTCCTGCACTACGGCCAGGCGATCTTCGAGGGCATGAAGGCCTACCGTCACGCCGACGGATCCATCTGGCTCTACCGCCCGCTGAAGAACGCCACGCGCTTCAACAACTCTGCGCGCCGACTGGCGATGGCCGAGGTGCCCGAGGAGCTCTTCATCGGCTCGATCGCCGCGCTCGTGAGCGCCGATCGCGACTGGGTGCCCAGCGGCGGCGAGACCTCGCTCTACCTGCGGCCCTTCATGCTGGGCACCGAGGTGGGGCTCGGCGTGCGGCCGTCCAACCGCTACCAGTTCCTGCTCATCGCCTCACCCGCCGGCGCGTACTTCTCCAAGGGCATCCACCCGGTGACCGTGTGGCTGTCCGACGACTATGTCCGCGCTGCCCCCGGCGGCACGGGCGAAGCCAAGTGCGCGGGCAACTACGCCGCGTCGCTCATCGCCCAGGCCGAGGCCGCGCAGCATGGCTGCGACCAGGTCGTCTGGCTCGACGCCGCCGAGCACCGGTGGATCGAGGAGATGGGCGGCATGAACCTCTACTTCGTCTACGGGTCCGGCGACCAGGCGCGCCTCATGACGCCATCGCTCACCGGTGCGCTGCTGCCCGGCGTGACGCGCGACTCGCTGCTCACCGTCGCGCAGGACCTCGGCATCAAGGCTGAGGAGGGGCGCATCAGCGTCGAGGAGTGGAAGGCGGGGTGCGCATCGGGGGAGATCACCGAGGTCTTCGCCTGTGGCACCGCCGCCGTGGTCACGCCCGTCGGTGAGGTGAAGTCGCGCATGGGCAACTGGACCGTGGGCAACGGCGGAGCCGGCGAGGTCACTATGCGCCTGCGCCAGGCCCTGCTCGACATCCAGACGGGTGCGGTGCCCGACAAGCACGCCTGGATGCACAAGATCATCGACGCCTGAGGCCGCCTACCCCCTTCCCGCGCTCCTCAGGAGGGTCTAGACTCGTCCCGTGCGTCACACCCGCATCATCATTACGTAGCGCATCGGCGCCGCCCCGCGGCATCGATGCGCAGCCCTTCGCACCCGCGAGGGGCTTTTTGCTTGAAGGAGGACGACATGGCGACCCTGCCCCTGGGGGATGACTTCCATGTCTACGACACCACCCTGCGCGACGGAGCCCAGCGCGAGGGCATCGCCTACTCCGTCAACGACAAGCTCGCGGTCGCCCGCCTCCTCGACGGCTATGGCGTCGGCTTCATCGAGGGCGGCTGGCCCGGCGCCATGCCCAAGGACACCGAGTTCTTCGCGCGCGCGCAGTCCGAGCTGGACCTGCAGACGGCACAGCTCGTCGCCTTCGGCGCCACGCGCAAGGCGGGCGTGAAGGTCGAGGACGACGCTCAGGTGCGCGCACTCCTCGACTCAGGGGCCCCCGTCATCACGATCGTGGCGAAGTCGGACGTGCGTCATGTCGAGGAGGCGCTGCGCACGACGAATGAAGAGAACCTCGCGATGATCGCCGACACGGTGCGCTTCCTGCGCGAGCACGACCGCCGCGTCTTCATCGACATGGAGCACTTCTTTGACGGCTACCGTCACGACCGCGATTACGGCGTACGCATCCTCGAGGTGGCCTTCGAGGCTGGTGCTGACGTCGGCGTGATGTGCGACACCAACGGCGGGATGCTGCCCCACGGGATGTACGAGGTCGTCCAGGAGGTCAAGGAGCGCTCCGGTGTGCGCCTGGGCATCCACTGCCAGGACGACACCGGCTGCGCCATCGCCAACACCATCTCCGCCGTGGAGGCGGGCGTCACCCACGTGCAGTGCACCGCCAATGGCTACGGTGAGCGCACCGGCAATGCCGACCTCTTCCCGGTCGTCGCCAACCTCGAGACCAAGCTCGACATGCGCGTGCTGCCCGAGGGCAAGCTCCGCGAGACGATGCGCGTCTCCCACGCCATCGCGGAGATCGCCAATATCGCCCCCGACACCCACCAGCCCTACGCCGGAGTCTCGTCCTTCGCGCACAAGGCCGGTCTGCATGCGAGTGCGCTCAAGGTCAACGCCGAGCTCTACAACCACATCGACCCCGCGATCGTGGGCAACGACCAGCGCATCCTCATCACCGAGATGGCCGGGCGTGCCTCGGTCGAGCTCAAGGCACGCGAACTCGGACTCGACGCCGCCGACGATCCCTCGACGCTGGCTAAGGTGGTTGAGCGCGTGAAGGACCTCGAGGCCTCGGGCTGGACCTTCGAGGCGGCCGACGCATCCTTTGAGCTGCTCGTGCTCGACGAGGCGCAGGGCGGACGCCCGCAGCCCTTCACGGTCGAGTCGTGGCGCACCATCGTCGAGCAGCAGCCCGATGGTCGGGTCGTGAGCGAAGCGACCGTCAAACTCCATGCCGGCGGCGAGCGCGTCATCGTCACCGCCGAGGGCAACGGCCCCGTCAACGCCCTCGACCGGGCGCTGCGCCGCGCCCTCGTGCGGCTCTTCCCACACCTGGAGAGCGTGCACCTCACCGACTACAAGGTGCGCATCCTCGAGGGGGTCGCCGGCACCGACGCGGTCACCCGCGTCCTCATCGGCACGTCCAATGGCGACGAGTCCTGGAGCACCGTGGGCGTGCACGAAAACGTCATCGCCGCCTCGTGGATCGCGCTCGAGGACGCACTCGCCTACAGCCTGCTCCGCTCGGCCAGCACCTGACCCTTCGATAGGGTCACGGCGTGTTCATCGCCCGCGTTGCCGTCGGATCCGAGGTCGTCTTCGCTGCTGTCGACGGAGTCGACGACCGTGACTCCGACCTACCTGTCGAAGTACGACTGCGCGTGATCGACGTGCATCCCTTCGGTGAGATCACCTTCACCGGCCAAGAGGTCACCGGCGCGCAGGCGCGCCTGCTTGCCCCCGTGCTTCCCAGCAAGGTCATCGCCGTCGGGCGCAACTACGCCGCGCACGCAGCCGAGATGGGCAATGACGTGCCCGCGGAGCCGATGATCTTCCTCAAGCCCAATACCTCCGTGATCGGCCCGGGTGCCGAGATCCGGCTGCCCGCGATGTCGCAGCAGGTCGAGCACGAGGCGGAGCTCGCGATCGTCATCGGCCGGCTGTGCCGCGAGGTGCCGGAGGAGCGCGTCGCCGAGGTGATCCTCGGCTACACCTGCGCCAACGACGTCACCGCGCGCGACCTGCAGAAGGCCGACGGCCAGTGGGGACGCGCCAAGGGCTTCGACACCTTCTGCCCCCTCGGTCCTTGGATCGCCACAGACCTCGACGTTTCCGACCTCGCCATCACGTGCCACGTGCACGACAACGAGCGCCAGTCCTCGCGCACCTCGCTGCTCGTGCACTCGGTGCCGAAGCTCGTGTCGTGGATCAGCGAGGTCATGACCCTGCTGCCCGGGGATGTCATCCTCACCGGCACCCCCGCGGGTGTCGGCCCGCTGCGCGACGGTGACGACGTCGACATCACTATCGAGGGCATCGGGATCCTCGCCAACTCTGTCGCGGGATGACCCCGGCCTTCGACGACCTTCCCGTCGCGCTGCCGGTGGGCTGCGCGGGCGCCCGAGTCGCGGGCAATCCCTCGGGCTGGGCCGAGGCCTTCGACTGGCCCACGGAGCTGACGGACGCGGCGATGTCGCGCCGGTCCGACTTCCTCATGGGCCGCCTCGCGGCCGTGGAGGCGCTGCGACGTCTCGGCGCCGAGGGGAGCGTCGGGCGCTCGCCCGAGGGAGCACCGGTGTGGCCCGAAGGGATCGCGGGATCGCTCACGCATCACAGCGGAGTGGCCGCAGCGGTCGTAGGTCGCGGCGCCGACGGACAGGGCTACGCGGGCATGGGCATCGACATCTGCCCGCGACTCGAGGGCGATCGCCTGCGGGCCGTCGTTCGCCAGTGCCTCACCGAGGCCGAGCGCGAGGCATGGGCGTCGGAGGGGGCAGCGACCCTCGCCTTCGCCGCCAAGGAGTCGATCTACAAGGCGGCGTACCCGCGCGCGCAGCGCTTCATCGGCTTCGACGAGGCCGAGATCGTGGACGTGGGCGACGGCACGTGGGCTGCCCGGCTCTGCGGCCCGCTGACTGATGAGCTCGGCGTAGACACGGTGATGGGCACCCATGCTTGGGATGGATCGCTGCTCTATGCCGTCCTCGCGGTGCCACGACCCACCTAGTTCGTTGATTGGCGAGTTGTGCACGCGACACGCCGTGCCGGCACGTCACAACTCGCCACTCAACGACGTTGCCGTCGCGTCCTCGCGCTCGAGTCCTCCCGATAGGCTCCGCGCGTGTCCTCCTCCGATATTCGCGTGCGCTTCTGCCCCTCGCCCACCGGCAATCCCCATGTCGGCATGGCGCGCACCGCGCTCTTCAACTGGGCCTTCGCCCGCCACCACGGCGGCACCTTCGTCTTCCGCATCGAGGACACCGACGCCGAGCGCGACTCCGAGGACTCCTACCTCATGCTGCTCGACTCGCTGCGCTGGCTCGGCCTCGACTGGGACGAGGGCCCCGAGGTCGGCGGCGACTACGGCCCCTACCGCCAGTCCGAGCGCATGGACATTTACGCCGACGTCGCACGCCGACTCGTCGAGGCGGGTCACGCCTACCCCTGCTACTGCACCCCCGAGGAGCTCGAGGCCGAGCGCGAGGCTGCGCGCGCTGCCGGGCGCACGCAGGGTTACTCCGGCCGCTGCCGGCACCTCACGCCGGATCAGCGCGCGGCATTCGAGGCCGAGGGTCGCACCGCGGTCACGCGCTTCGCCATGCCCGATCAGGACTGGATGTGGGACGACCTCGTGCGCGGCGAGCTGACCTTCGGGCGCGAGCACGTGCCCGACTACGTGATCGTGCGCGCCAACGGCGACCCGCTCTACACCCTCGTCAACCCCGTCGACGATGCGCTCATGCGCATCACCCACGTCCTGCGCGGCGAGGATCTGCTCTCCTCCACCCCGCGTCAGCTCGCGATGTACGCCGCCCTCGCCGATATCGGCGTCGGCGACGGCACCACGCCGCGTTTCGGTCACCTGCCGTACGTGATGGGCGAGGGCAATAAGAAGCTCTCCAAGCGCGACCCGGAGTCGGCGCTGCTGATGTACCGCGAGGAGGGCTACCTGCCCGAGGCCCTACTCAACTACCTCGCGCTGCTCGGCTGGTCGATCGGCGAGGACAGAGAGTTCTTCTCCATGCCCGAGATGGCCGAGGCCTTCGAGATCTCGCGCGTGAGTCCCAACCCCGCGCGCTTCGACCTGAAGAAATGCACCGCCATCAACGGCGACTGGATCCGCTCGCTCAGCCCTGAGGCGCTCGCCGAGCGGATCGTGCCCTTCCTGCAACGCGCGGCGCTGCTTGCGGACCCGCCGACCGAGCAGCAGCGCGAGATCCTCACGCTCGCCGTGCCGCTCGTGCAGGAGCGCATGGAGACCCTCGCCCAGTCGGCGGGCATGCTCGGCTTCCTCTTCGTCGACCCCGCGGCCTTCGCGATCGACCCCGATCAGTCGGTGGCTGATGAGGAGTCCCAACGCGTCGTGGCGGCGGCACGCGACTCGCTCACGGGCCTGGGGGAGTGGGCCGCGGAGCCGATCGAGCAGGCACTGCGCGGCGCGCTCATCGAGGGCCTGGGCCTGAAACCCAAGGTGGCCTTCGGGGCGGTGCGCATCGCCGTCACGGGCCGGC
This sequence comes from Candidatus Nanopelagicales bacterium, assembly GCA_044360385.1. GTDB lineage: Bacteria > Actinomycetota > Actinomycetes > S36-B12 > S36-B12 > Mxb001. The sequence continues at coordinate 1,370 of JBIKKK010000090.1, read as the reverse complement.
GTATCTCACCGCCGCTCTTCGAATCGATGGAGATTCTCGGCCGCGACGAGACGTTGCGGCGACTGTCACTGGCGCGCACCGCCTGACAGGGGCTCACGGGCGCTCGGGTACACTCCTCGGGTCGCTCGGAGCAGTCGGTCGGGCGTCGCCCATGGGGTATGGGGTAATTGGCAGCCCAACTGATTCTGGTTCAGTTAGTCTAGGTTCGAGTCCTGGTACCCCAGCGAGTGCACGTGCTCTCTCACGTGCCGCACGGCCCCGTTGTGTAGTGGCCTAGCACGCCGCCCTCTCAAGGCGGTAGCGCGGGTTCGAATCCCGTCGGGGCTACGCGAGCGAGACTCACCTCTCGCCGAAGGCCCGATTCCCTCCCCGGGGGTCGGGCCTTCATCCATTCGTCGTTACCCTTACGCCATTCCCTAAGGAGTGGACATGGGCAAGACACTGGCGGAGAAGGTCTGGGAGGCGCACATCGTGCGCCGCGCCGAGGGTGAGCCTGACCTCCTCTACATCGACCTCCACCTCGTCCACGAGGTCACGAGCCCCCAGGCGTTCGACGCCCTGCGGTCGGCCGGACGCGTCGTACGCCGCCCCGATCTCACCCTGGCCACCGAGGACCACAACGTCCCCACGATCGACATCGACAAGCCGATTGCTGATCCGATCTCGCGGGCTCAGGTCGATGCCCTGCGCACGAACTGCGCGGAGTTCGGAGTGCCGCTCTTCCCGCTGGGCAGCCAGGACCAGGGCATCGTGCACGTCGTGGGCCCACAGCTCGGCCTCACCCAGCCGGGCATGACGGTCGTCTGCGGCGACTCTCACACCTCGACCCACGGTGCCTTCGGTGCGCTCGCCTTCGGCATCGGCACGAGCGAGGTGGAGCACGTGCTCGCCACGCAGACGCTGCCGCTCAAGCCCTTCAAGACCATGGCAATCACCGTCAACGGCCCGCTGCCTGATGGCGTCACCGCTAAGGACCTCATCCTCGCGGTGATCGCGCGCATCGGCACCGGTGGCGGACAGGGCTACGTGCTGGAGTACCGCGGCGAAGGTGTCCAGGGGCTCTCCATGGAGGGCCGCATGACGCTGTGCAATATGTCGATCGAGGCGGGTGCGCGCGCCGGCATGGTCGCACCAGACGAGACGACGTTCACCTACCTCGAGGGTCGCCCCCATGCGCCCAAGGGCGCGGACTGGGACGCCGCCCTGGCCTACTGGCAGACCCTGCGCACGGATGACGACGCCACCTTCGACGCCGAGGTCATCATCGAGGCCAGTGAGCTCAGCCCCTTCGTCACCTGGGGCACCAACCCCGGACAGGGCGTGCCCCTCGCCGGATCCGTGCCCTCCCCGCAGGATGCAGCGGACGAGGT
>JBIKKK010000245.1:0-2777 GCA_044360385.1 Candidatus Nanopelagicales bacterium | reverse complement strand
GATCGTCATCCCGCTCAAAAACGGCGAGGGCGGCTACGTCGCTGACGACGCGACACTCGACCGACTCGAGGGCGAAGGCCTCGTCATCGCGCGCTACCTCGACGTCAATCCCAACGGCAGCCTGCGCGATATCGCAGGCATCTCCAATCCCTCCGGCACGATCGTCGGCCTCATGCCCCATCCGGAGCACGCGGTCGAGTCACTCACCGGTCCCTCGACCGACGGGCTCGGCTTCTTCGTCTCCGCCGTGCGCAGCTTGGTCTCAGCATGAGCCTCGATACCGTCGCGCGCGCTTCCGACACCCCCGACACCGAGCAGCCCTACGCCGACCTCGGCCTCAAGTCCGATGAGTACGCGCGCATCCGCGAGATCCTGGGTCGCAGGCCGACCTCAAGTGAGCTCGCGATGTATTCGGTGATGTGGAGCGAGCACTGCTCCTACAAGTCGTCGAAAGTGCACCTACGCCAGTTCGGCGACAAGCAGCCTGAGGGCGGCTGGCCCCAGCTCATGGTCGGCATCGGTGAGAACGCCGGCGTGGTCGACGTGGGCGACGGCTGGGCGGTGACCTTCAAGGTCGAGTCCCACAACCACCCGTCCTACGTCGAGCCCTACCAGGGCGCGGCGACCGGGATCGGCGGAATCGTGCGCGACATCCTCTCCATGGGCGCGCGCCCGCTCGCGGTGATGGATCCGCTGCGGTTCGGCCCTGCGGATGCGCCCGACACCAAGCGCGTCCTGCCCGGGATCGTCGCGGGCATCGGCGGCTACGGCAACTGCCTGGGCCTTCCCAATATCGGCGGCGAGGTCGTGTTTGACGCGACGTACGCCGGCAATCCGCTCGTCAACGCGCTGTGCATCGGCGCGATGAAGCACGAGGACATCCATCTCGCCTCGGCCAAGGGCATCGGCAACCTCGTCGTGCTCTACGGCGCGCGCACCGGTGGCGATGGCATCGGTGGTGTCTCGGTGCTCGCGAGCGAGACCTTCGACGCCGATGGTCCCGCCAAGCGGCCGAGCGTGCAGGTGGGCGACCCCTTCATGGAGAAGCTGCTCATCGAGTGCACGCTCGAGGTGCTCGGCGCTGGGCTCGTCGAGGGCATCCAGGATCTCGGCGGTGCCGGCATCTCCTGCGCGACGAGCGAGCTCGCCTCCAATGGCGAGGGCGGCATGCACGTGCATCTGGACCGCGTGCTCCTGCGCGACCCGTCGCTCTCGCCCGAGGAGATCCTCATGAGCGAGTCACAGGAGCGCATGTGCGCGATCGTGACGCCCGAGCACATCGATGCCTTCATGGAGATCTGCCGCAAATGGGAGGTCGAGGCCGTCGTCATCGGGGAGGTCACCGACTCCGGCCGCCTCACGATCGACTGGCATGGCGAGCGCGTCGTCGACGTCCCGCCGCGCACGGTCGCCCACGAGGGGCCTGTCTATAGCCGCCCCATGGAGCGTCCGGCGGAGCTGGATGCGCTGCAGGCCGCCGACGCGCGCACCCTGCCACGACCGCAGACTCCCGAGGAGATCCGCGCGACCTGGCTGCGCATGACCGCGAGCCCCAACCTCGCGTCCAAGAAGTGGGTGACGAGCCAGTACGACCGCTACGTGCTCGGCAATACCGTGCTCGCGCAGCCCGAGGACTCCGGGATGATCCGCATCGACGAGGAGTCCGGCCTCGGCGTCGCGGTGTCGACCGACTGCAATGGCCGCTTCGTGCGCCTCGATCCCTACGAGGGCGCCAAGCTCGCGCTCGCGGAGTCCTATCGCAATGTCGCCGTCACGGGCGCGAAGCCGCTCGCGGTCACAAACTGCCTCAACTTCGGCTCACCCGAGGATCCCGGCGTGATGTGGACCTTCGCCGAGGCGGTGCGCGGCCTGGCCGACGGCTGCCTGGAGCTCGGCATCCCCGTCACCGGTGGCAATGTGAGCTTCTACAACTCCACGGGCGATACGGCGATCCTCCCGACGCCGGTTGTCGGAGTGCTCGGCGTCATCGATGACGTGGAGCGGCGTACCCCCATGGCCTGGGGCCCCGACGGCGAGATCCTCTACCTGCTGGGCGACACCGGCGAGGACTTCGCCGGCAGCGAATGGGCGCACGTGATGCACGGGCACCTGGGCGGTCTCCCGCCGCGTGCGGATCTTGCGCGCGAGAAGCTACTGGGCGAGATCCTCATTGCCGGGTCGCGCGACGGCATGCTCACCGCGGCACATGACATCGCGGACGGTGGAGTCGCACAGGCACTGGTCGAGATGGCGCTGCGCTCCGGTGTCGGCGCGCGCGTCTGGTCACCTGACGAGGCCGCCAAGCCCGGCGGCTTGGCCGACGGGACGGCGGCCCCCATGGACCTCGCCACGTTCCTCTGGTCGGAGTCGCCGGGTCGCGCGACCGTTGTCGTCCCTCGCTCGGAGGAGATGCGCTTCACCGCCATGTGCGCTGCGCGCGGTCTCCCTGCGCATCGCATCGGCGCTGTCGATTCAGGACTCGGTGCAGATGCTGGGCACCCCGGTGAGCAGGTGCTCCAGGTCGGCGATGTCGTGCTCACGCTCGCCGAGCTGCGCGAGGCACACGAGTCGACCTTCCCGGCGCACTTCGGGCCGGCGCTGACCGTCTGATCGCTACGGAGCGATCGAGTCCATGGGCGCACCGATGCCCGTCTCGTCGAGGAGTGCGTAGACCTCGCTCGCGCGATAGCGCCGATGCCCGCCCAGGGTGCGCACGGCAGACAACTTGCCGGCCTGCACCCACCGCGACACGGTCTTGGGATGCACGCGGAAGAGTT
>JBIKKK010000005.1:0-31454 GCA_044360385.1 Candidatus Nanopelagicales bacterium | reverse complement strand
CTTCTGGCCCGGGGCGACGACGCGGATCACGGTCGTGAGCGTGCCGTTGCCCACAGAGCCGGAAAGCTTGCCCGTGGTGACGGTGAGGTCACCGATGCCCTGGGGGTTGCCGCTCGCATCGACCACCCGTCCCGTGAACTCTCCGGTGAGGCTGAAGCTCTCCTTGACGATGTCGCGTGGCACGGGGGCCGCGCTTGCCGGGGCGACGAGCAGAGCGGTGCCGATGAGCGCACTGACGGCGGCGGCAGTGACCATTGCCTTCACGGGTCCTCCTTGGGATCCCTTCGAGGGTACGACGGCCCGCGAGGGGGAGGGAAATCCAGTCAGGCCGCAGGCGGGAGATCGCTGCGGTAGACGAGCAGGCGGGCCGCCGTGCCCAAAGCGAGCACATCGGCGTTCAGGAGATAGGGAACCTGCCCCTGGAGGACCGAGGTGACGGCCGCTTCGACCTTCATGGCGAGGTCCGGGCACATCATGCGCGTGATGGCCATGGGGCCGATCTGGATGGTGTCGTCGTGCACCGAGACGCTCGCGTGGCCGTTGTTGCAGCCGGCCTCGACATGCAGGTGGCCGTCTGCGATTTCGAATGTCGAGCGGATACCACCGGGCAGCGGCCACGCACCATCAGGCTCGCGGATCTCGGTGAGCACCCACGTCGTGCCTTCGAGCGGCCACACGCGTGATGCGGGAGCGGGGTCGGGTGGATTGATGCCGTCGTCAAGCACGGCCCCATGGTCCCACGTGTGAGGTGCGGAAGCGAGGTCCGCGCGTAGGCTCATGCCGTGAACAAGCGCCTCTACGACCTCTTCTGGGGCACGTCCCTGCGCACGACGACCGCTCTGCATCGCGTGGTCCACAAGGTCACCGGGGGCCGTGTGTGGCGGCGCTTCCCCGGCGGCGCCCAGGTCGTGTGGATCACCTCGATGGGCCGCAAGTCCGGCCAGTGGCGGACGAATCCGCTGCTCGCCGCGCAGGTCGATGGCGGGTGGTGCATCGCGGGATCCAATGCCGGTCAGGCAAAGGTGCCTGGCTGGGTCTTTAACGCCCGCGAGCACCCCGAGGGCTACGTACTCATCAACGACGACGCGTGGTGCTGCACCTTCGTCGAGGCGGAGGGTGCCGAGCGCGATGCTCTCTTCGAGCGCATGGTTGCGATGTGGAAGTCCTTTGAGATGTACGCCGAGAACGCCGGTCGCTACATCCCTGTCTTCCGCATCGTGCTGGGCGAGCGCATCGCGAGGGATGCGATCCCCGCTTAGGCCTATCGTCAATCAGCGGTCGGTGGTGTGAACCGCGCTGATCGTGTCATTGATGCGATTCCAAAGGACCCGACTGTTCGTCTTGCCGTAGGCGTGCAGGCCGTCGGACCCCAGTGTGAGCCCAAGGTCGTTCACCCTGACGAGATGGAGGTTCGCGTGACGCTGAGCGGCCGTGTCGAGTTGGTAGTCATGTATCCTTCGGCAGGCCGGGCAGCTCGAGTAGAACGGCTTGACCCAGAAGACCTGACGGTCCCTGCCCGCGATACGCATAAACCGGTCGATGTCTGTGGCCTTGGGGCCCCCGTCATTGGTGCCTAGGTTCACGACGATGGTGTCCGGGCCGGCGCGCAGCGCCTTGCGCCACTTGCTCACATTGGTGGTCCCGACGGCGCTCACCCCGGCCTTGACGACGCCCTTGCCCCTCATGACTTGCCTCAGCTTGATGCCGTTGATGGCGAAGACGTGGAATCTGCCGTTTACGAGGGTGCCCTCATCACCACTCGAATACTCACCCGGGAACACGTCGTTGATCATGATGAGGGTGTGAGAGTCACCCATGATCGTGACCTGGGCGGAGTCCGATCGTGCCTGGCTTGCGGTGAGAGCCGGGTCCGAACCCACACGGTCAGCCTGGGCGGGCACGATGCCGAGCGCGACCGTGGAGATAACGAGACCCGCAGAAGCCAGGGTTGCGATGCCAAGGGAACGCCGCATGACCGCAATCTAGGCCTAGTGCGTCGGTAAGTCGCGCTGGTCACATGAATCCTTATTGCGACTGCGGAGTTCTCTACCCCACAGTCAGCCGCGGGCGGCGTACGCCGACGCGACCATGTCGCGCAGGTCGCGCTGCGCGCTCCAACCAAGCTCCGCGGCGATGCGGTCGACCGATGCGACGAGCTCGGGTGGATCGCCCGCGCGGCGCTGGACCGCGACAGCCCCGACGTCCCGGCCGATGACCTCGGACACCTCAGCCATGACCTCGAGGACGCTCGATCCGACACCGGTGCCGACATTGAAGACGGCGCCGATATCACCGCGCTCGGCCAGCTCCGCGGCCGCGACGTGAGCTGCGGCCAGATCGCTCACGTGGACGTAGTCGCGCACGCAGGAGCCGTCGGACGTGGGGTAGTCGGTGCCGAAGACCTGCGGTGCCTCGCCGCGATCGAGCGCGGCGAAGACCATGGGGATGAGGTTGTTGGCGCTCGTGTCACCTAGTTCGGGCGACTCGGCACCCGCGACATTGAAGTAGCGCAGCGAGACCCATGACAGGGGCGTCGAGTCTGCACGGGCCACAGCCTCATCACGCACCATCCACTCGCCGATGACCTTCGTCTCGCCGTACGGCGACAGGGGTGCGAGCGGTGAATCCTCGGAGATGGGCGACCACGGCGGCTCGCCGTACACGGCAGCGGATGACGAATAGACCAAGCACGGGGTGGCGGCGTCCGCCATGGCCTGCAGGAGCGAGATGGATGATCCCGGTGACGCCATCGAGCGCATGGCGCACCGCGTCGGTGTCGAGCACGGAGGCTTCCACGAAGTCAGCACCGTCGGGGATGCGCGCGCGCAGGCCGGTCGACAGATCGTCGAGGATCGTCACCTGGCGACCGGAGGCGAGCAGGTCATGCGCGACGTGCGCGCCGATGTAGCCGGCTCCCCCGGTGAGCAGCCACCTCGTCATGCGCACCACCGTGTCACGAGAACGTGTCCCCGGTGAGCAACTCATAGGCCTCGATGTACTTCTCGCGTGTCTTCTCGACGATCTCGTCGGGCAGCGGGGGCGGCGGATCACCGGAGTCCTTGGACCAGCCCGAGGCCGGCGAGGTCAGCCAATCGCGTACGAACTGCTTGTCGTACGACGGCTGCGCGCGTCCCGGCTCCCACTGATCGATGGGCCAGTAGCGCGAGGAGTCGGGCGTGAGCACCTCGTCGCCGAGCACCATGCGCCCGGCATAGCGGCCTGCGCGCGCGATGCCGAACTCGAACTTCGTATCGGCGAGGATCAGCCCGCGTTCCTCCGCGATCGCCGCTGCGCGGCGGTAGACGTCGAGCGAAAGGCGCTTGAGATCTTGCGCCTCCTCCTGGCCGACGAGCACGATCGTCTCGTCGTAGGTGATGTTGACGTCGTGCTCACCCATCGGCGCCTTGGTCGCGGGCGTGAAGATCGGCTTGGGGAGCTTCGACCCATCCTTGAGTCCCGGCGGAAGGCCGTTGCCGCAGATCGCGCGCGTCTCGACGTACTCCGTGAGACCCGACCCCGCGAGGTAGCCGCGCACGACGCACTCCACGGGCATCATCTCGAGTGGCTCGCAGAGCATGGCGCGACCGCGCACGGACTTCGGCACCTGCGTCGACACGAGGTGATTGGGCACCACTCCCTGCATGCGGTCGAACCACCACAGGCTGAGCTGGGTGAGGATCCGGCCCTTGTCCGGGATCTCGGTGGGGAGCACCCAGTCGTACGCCGAGATGCGATCCGAGGCAATGAAGAGGAGTTGTCCGTTGGGGCCCTCGTAGAGGTCGCGGACCTTGCCGGAGTACAGGTGGCGATAGCCCTCGGGGAGGTCGTACTCGGTCACGGACGCATCCTGTCAGAGCGGTCGGGCCCTTGGGTGCGGGAGCCGCGCTGACACGTCTAGGAGGGCACGTAGGGGCACACGATGTTGCCTGGGCGCTCCAATCGCATGAGGTACGCCGTCACTGCGTCATTGACGCAGCGCGAGGGTGTTACGCCGTACAGCACATGACCGACTCCGTCGTAGGTGACCAGTGATGATCCCTGGAGGTACGTCGCCATCTCGCGTGCCCACACCCACGGCGTTGCCGGGTCGCCCGTCGCATTGAGGACCACCGGGGGCGTCGCGAGACGCAGGGGCCGCGTGAGCCTCTTCACCGGATGATCGAAGGCAGGCACACCCGCGCACCAGCTCAGCCACGTGAGCGTGAGTTGTCCGGCGCGGACCGTGCCGATCGCAGCGCTCGCGCCGGCCCAGGCGGCAGCCTGCGCTGTCGTGGGCCGATCGGCGAAGTCACCGCACATCACGAAGCGCCGCGCGTAGAAGGACCCGTAGTCGACCTCGGCTTGCGCCGCACGCGGGGACCCAAAGAGTGCGGTGTAGGCCTCGTCGATCTCCGCGATGGCGCCGGGTATCAACTCCTGGGACGCTGCCGCAGCGAACATCCCCGCGAGGAACGTCGCCCTGGTCACCTCCCGGCCCTCGGCATCGACGTAGGTGCGACGGTCGAGTGCAGTGATCACCCGGTACATCCGAGTGCCGTGGACTCGTCCGACATTCGCGGCCAGCATGGCAAGTGCCGCCTCATGCGACGCGCCACTCGTAGCCGCCAATTCACCGAGCGAGGAATTGGGTTGCACGGAGCCATCGAGCACGGTCGCCCGCAGGCGCTCGGGGTAGCGCTGCGCGTAGACCAGTCCGATTCGTGTGCCGTAGCTCATGCCCCAGTAGGTCCACTTCCCCACACCGAGTTGTCGGCGCAAGGCATCAAGATCGCGCACGACGTACTCCGTGCCGAGGAAGGGTGCGATATCGCGATTGGCCTCGAAGCACTCACGATTGGCCGCGGCCTGCTGCCCGAGGAACTCCTCCGTGACCGTCGGCCAATCGATAGGGCCGGTCGCGGGGATAGCGGCGAGCCCCGGGGGCAGGGTCGTGCAGTCCGTCGGAATCGGTCGACTCAGACCGATGCCGCGCGGGTCCCAGAGCACGATGTCGAAGTGCCGCTTCACCCGCTCCGGCAGGGCCCTCATCACGGTCGTGACGACGAGGAGCGACGACGATCCGGGGCCGCCCGGGTTGAGCGTCAACGTGCCTCGGCGCACACCCTCCGCGCGATGCACGGCGAAGGCGATCTCGGCGGTGTCTGGATTCGCGCGGTCGAACCAGTCCATGGGCACCGCGAGAGTGCCGCACTTCCATGACTTCAAATCCGGAAGCCGACAGCGACCCCACTCCACGGTCGTGCGTGCTCGCTCGCCGATGTGCTCCTCAGCGTTCGCAGGTGCGACAAGTGCGCCGCAGCCGACGGCGAGTGCGGCTGTCGTGGCTACGAGTAGTCGGAGCATGGCTCACCGAGTTCCGCCGGACTGCTCTGCGAGTGGATGCCCACTCAGAGGATCGTTCCCGGTGAGTACGCCGCGGCGGCGGGATGAAGTTCAGCGATGCGCTGGATCCGCTGGAATACCCGAGCGACCTGATCGCGTGCCGCACCGGTGAAGTCCATGGGCTCGGCAATGAGCGCGTCGAGGTCCGCGCGCGACAGGCCCAACCGCGGGTCGCTGGCGAGACGATCGAGCAGGTCGTTCTCTGCCTCGCCCGCGCGCATCGCGAGCGCCACGGCGACCGCGTGCTCCTTGATCGCTTCGTGTGCGGTCTCGCGACCCACTCCCGCGCGCACGGCGGCGATGAGCACCTTGGTGGTGGCGAGGAAGGGCAGGTAGCGCTCGAGCTCGCGATCGATCACCGCGGGGAAGGCGCCGAACTCATCCAGCACGGTGAGGAAGGTCTCGAAGAGGCCGTCGATCGCGAAGAAGGAGTCGGGCAGAGCGACACGGCGTACGACGGAGCAGGAGACATCGCCCTCGTTCCACTGATCCCCCGCGAGCTCGCCGACCATGCTCGCGTAGCCGCGCAGGATGACGGCGAGGCCGTTGATGCGCTCGGAGGATCGGGAGTTCATCTTGTGGGGCATCGCACTGGAGCCGACCTGGCCGGGCTTGAAGCCTTCGGTGACCAGCTCGGAGCCCGCCATGAGGCGGATGGTGGTCGCGGCATTGCTCGGGGCGCTCGCCACCTGGACCAGGGTCGTGACGACGTCGTAGTCGAGGGAGCGTGGATAGACCTGACCGACGCTGTCGAGGACCCGCGCGAAGCCGAGGTGGTCGGCGATCGATCGCTCCAGTGCGGCGAGCGCCGCCGCATCGCCGTCGAGGAGGTCGAGCATGTCCTGTGCCGTGCCGACCGGTCCCTTGATTCCGCGCAGGGGATAGCGCTCGATGAGGTCAGTGAGTCGGTCGTAGGCGAAGAGCATCTCGTCGGCCCAGATCGCGAAGCGCTTGCCGAGCGTGGTCATCTGCGCGGCGACATTGTGCGAGCGCCCCGCCATCGGGGTGTCGGCGTACTGCACGGCGAGCGCGCTCAGACGCGCGAGAGCCGCGACGACCTTGTCGCGCGTGAGCAGGAGGGAATCGCGGATGAGCATCTGCTCGACGTTCTCGGTGAGATCGCGGCTGGTCATGCCCTTGTGGATGTGCTCGTGGCCGGCGAGGGCGTTGAACTCCTCGATGCGGGCCTTGACGTCGTGACGCGTCACGCGCTCGCGCTCGGCGATGGAGGCGAGGTCGATGTCGTCGATCACGCGGGCGTAGTCGGTGATGACGCCGTCGGGGATGTCGATGCCGAGATCGGCCTGGGCGTCGAGGACGGCGAGCCAGAGGCGTCGCTCCGCGGCGATCCGGTGCTCCGGTGCCCAGAGCGCCGCCATCGCCGCTGAGGCGTAGCGCTGGGCAAGGACGTCGGGGATCACGCGCACATCCTCCCAGACTCCGGGGCGGCTACTGCCCGGCGGCGCGAGCGGCGATATCGCTGCGGTGATGGGATCCGGGCAGGTCGATCAGGGCGACCCCGGCGTAGGCCCGCTCACGGGCCTCGGCGAGGGTCGCGCCACGACCCACCACCGAGAGCACCCGGCCCCCGCTCGCGACGATCCCTCCCCCGTTTTCGCCAGTTATTGCGACTTCGGAGCCGTCGGAAGTCCCTCTAAGTGGCAAAAACCGGGTGCCGGCGTGGAGGACGTCGACGCCCTCGAGCGCGTCGGCCTCGGCCAGGCCCGTGATCACGCCTCCGGTGACCGGCGACTCGGGATAGCCCTCTGCCGCGATGACGACGCACACGGCCGCGTCGTCGCTCCACGTCGGCTCGGCCACATCCGCAAGCGTGCCTGTCGCGGCACCCATCAGGAGATCCGCCAGCGGGGAGTCGAGGCGCGCGAGCACCACCTGCGTCTCGGGATCGCCGAAGCGCGCGTTGAACTCCACGACACGCATGCCCTTGGAGGTGAGTGCGAGACCGGCGTAGAGCAATCCGGCGAAGGGCGTGCCGCGTCGGCGCATCTCATCGACCGTGGGCTGCAGCACCGTGCGCATCGTCTCGTCGACGAGGTCATCGGGTGCCCAGGGCAGTGGGGAGTAGGAGCCCATGCCCCCGGTGTTGGGGCCTGCATCACCGTCGCCCACGCGCTTGAAGTCCTGGGCCGGGCGCAGCGGCACGACGGTGACGCCATCGGTCACGGCGAAGAGCGACACCTCCGGGCCATCGAGGTACTCCTCGAGGACCACGGCAGAGCCCGCATCGAGGCACGCGCGCGCATGGTCGAGAGCAGCCGCACGGTCTTCGGTGACGACGACACCCTTGCCCGCGGCGAGCCCATCGTCCTTGACGACGTACGGCGCTCCAAGATCGTCGAGGGCGGCTTCAACCTCGGGGAGGGACGTGCACACGGCCGGTCGGGCGGTCGGCACCCCTGCGGCCGCCATGACCTCCTTGGCGAAGGCCTTGCTGCCCTCGAGCTGCGCGGCCTCGGCACTCGGGCCGAAGCAAGCGATCCCGCGCGCCCGCACGGCTTCGGCGACCCCCGCGACGAGCGGAGCCTCCGGGCCGATGATGACGAGGTCCACGCCGAGGGAGACGGCAAGATCCGCGACCGCCCCTCCGTCGAGGGGGTCGACCGGATGAGCCTGCGCATCCTGTGCGATGCCAGCATTGCCGGGCGCAACATGCACGTCGTTTACCTGCGGGTCACGTCGCAGGGCACGCACGAGGGCGTGCTCGCGGGCACCGGATCCGACGACCAAGGTGATCACAAGGCGCGAGCCTAGTGGTGCCTGTTCAGAGCACGGGTGTGTGCGACGTACGATGACCACGTGATGCGGGTGTGGCACGGGGGGATTCTGGCCGTCACCGCCACGTTCCTTGCCGGATGCGGGCTCCTGCCCTTCGGTGCGTCCTCCCCCAGCCCCACTCCCAGCCCCACCGAGACGATGCCGGCAGCGGCATGTGCCGCGGGCGACTCCGTCACTCCACCCGACATCTCCGACTTCAGCGTCGATGGCGTGCCGGCGGAGCAGCGCACGGCGCCGCTGGTCGTGCCCTACAACGGTCTCGCGGGCGGCACACCCGAGCGGCCGATGGCGATGCGCCTCGAGGTCGTCACCTCCACCAGCGGATCCCCCGTCCGCTTCCGCGCCACCGGAGGCCTCCTGCTCGAGTCACTCGTCGAGGATCCGCTGGGAGAGCCCGAGGTCACCGTCTTCAGCGACAGCGGCGTCGAGCGCTGCACGGCTTCGGTCTACCTCTTCGCGACAACGGTGGGTGAGGCCAATGTCTACGTCGAGGGGCTCAACTCCACGACGACACTCATCCCGGTGGTCACGGCACGCGAAGCAGCGCGCAATGTCTCCCTCACGGTGACGGAGAGCACTGTGGATGCGGGCGAGAGCTTCGAGGCTCTCGTCGGTGTCACCGATGTCTTCGGGAATCCGATCGAGAACGCCGCCGTCGACCTCTCGCTCCCCGCCAAGGGGCCCGGCCGCTTCGTCACCGGAGCCAACACCTTCACGGTCCTCACCGATCCCAAGGGCCGGGCGTCGGTGGAGATCCAGACGCGGGACGGCGGATCCCTCAGGGTGACCGCCAAGGGCGATCTCTCGGCCTGCGCTCCCCTGGAGAACCAGTACGAGTGCCCAGCCGATCGACCCGTGCCCGGCTTCGAGCCGGCCAACGGCACGCAGAAGGCCAAGGTCCGGGTCATCGAGCCGAAAGCGGAGATCACCTCGCCGACTCCCGGCACGGCGTACAGCACCGGAGAGAAGTTCGACGTCTCCGGCAAGGCCACCGGCGTCCCCGAAGGCACGACCGTCGCGCTCATCGTGGGTGACACTCCGCTCGGCGCAAGCACGGTGAAGGCTGACGGCGCGTTTGAATTCCGTGATGTGGTCGCGCAAAAGGGTGGCACCGGGGATCTCGGCTATGTCGTCAAGGTGGGCAATCTCAAGCCCGTGCCCCTGGACATCTCGATCAAGGACTTCACGATCGTGTCCTACAAGCGCGTCTCCGCGGGCCTGCGATTCCGCGTGGCGGCCGGGGCCTGGAAGTCGGGCACGATCATCGAGCTCACCCGTGACGGCGCTCCCGTGAGCAAGATCGAGGTCACGTCATCGGGTGCCGAGGTCATCCTCTTCGCACCCGACGAGCCGGGCTTCTACCAGGTGCAGGTGAGCACCTCGCGCGGCATCGTCTACGGACTCGAGGTCGAGCCCGTCCTCTAGCGTTCCCGGATTCCGACGCTTGGTCGAGTGCGCGGGTACGTACGCGATTTCCTCGCAATTCCTTTACGGAGGTGCGCAATCGGCATGTCCGTCACGGAAATTGCCAGTTGCACGACCCTACGGCGCCGCGAGCGTCGTGTAACTGGCAATTTCGTGGTTCGGTCGCCTTCGGCGAGGGCACGCCGGAGAAGAGCGTCAGCCGACGTAGTGCTTGTCAGTGAGCGACAGGACCTCGTCGAGGATGGCCAGGCCTTCCTTTGCCTCCGCATCGCTGACCGTGCACGGGGGCACGACGTGGGTGCGGTTGAAGTTGACGAAGGGCATGAGGCCGCGCTTCTTGCACTCGACGGTGAACTCCGTCATCGCCGGTGACGTGCCGCCGTAAGGCGCGAGCGGCTCCTTGGTCGCGCGGTCGCTCACGAGGTCGAGCGCCCAGAAGACGCCGAGGCCGCGCACGTCGCCGATGACCGGGTGACGCTCTTGCAGGTCGCGGAGGCCAGGGCCGAGTACGTCGTTGCCGATGCGCTTGGCGTTGTCGACGATGCCCTCCTCCGTCATCGCATCGATGGATCCGACGATCGACGCGGCGGCGAGCGGGTGACCGGAGTAGGTGAGGCCACCGGGGAAGACCCGCTCGTCGAAGGTGGATGCGATCGTGTCGGAGATGACCACGCCGCCCACGGGGACGTAGCCGGAGTTGGAGCCCTTGGCGAAGACGATGAGGTCGGGCTCAGCCGCCCAGTTCTGCCAGGCGAACCACTCGCCGGTGCGCCCAAAGCCGCTCATGACCTCGTCGGCAATCCACACGATCTCGTACTTGTCGCACAGCGCCCGCAGACCCTCGAGATAGCCGGACGGCGGCACGAGGATGCCCGCGGTGCCGACGACCGACTCGAGCAGGATCGCGCCGATCGTCCCGGGGCCCTCGAACTTGATGACCTCCTCGAGGTGCTGCAGCGCGCGCTCACTCTCCTGCTCGGGTGAGTCCGACCAGAAGGGCGAGCGGTAGGGGAATGGGCCGAAGAAGTGCACCTGCTGAGCGGCGTACTCATTGGGCCAGCGGCGCGGATCACCCGTGGCCTGGATCGCTGCGCCGGTGTTGCCGTGGTAGCTGCGGTATGCCGACAGCACCTTGTGTTTGTGCGTGTGCAGGCGCGCCATGCGGATCGCATTCTCCACCGCGTCGGCCCCGCCGTTGGTGAAGAAGACCTTCTGGTGACGCGTGCCCGCGCGATCGACGATGCGCTTGGCGGCCTCGCCGCGCATGTCATTGGCGTGCTGCGGTGCGATGGTCGCCAGACGCGCGGCCTGGTCCTGGATCGCCTTGACGACCTTGGGGTGCTGGTGGCCGATGTTGACGTTGACCAGCTGACTGGAGAAGTCCAGGTAGCGGTTGCCGTCGTAGTCCCAGAAGTAGCACCCCTCCGCGGCGGCAATCGGCAGCGGCTTGATCTGCGCCTGTGCGCTCCACGAGTGGAAGACGTGCGCGCGGTCGAGGTCGTAGACGCGCTGGCCCTCGGCGGGATCGGGGGTGTAGTCCATGGGGGGCTCCTTTGCTGGGACGGCAGCAGCCTAGACCTGGAGGCCGGGCGGGTCGGCCGAGCCGCCCCTATCCGGCTAGCCGGGCGCGGAGGCGCTCCCGGACTCCCGGCCACTCCTCCGCGGTGACCGAATACATCACGGTGTCGCGCACCGTGCCGTCGGATCGGCGCTGATAGCGGCGCAGCACGCCTTCGTACGTCGCCCCGAGCTTCGCGATGGCCGCCTGGGAGCGCCTGTTGCGGATATCGGTCTTGAGCTGCACGCGACCGAAGCCGTGGTCGAAGGCCCAGGTCATGAGCAGCAGCTTGCACTCGGGGTTGACCTCGGTGCCCCAGACCGAGGGTGAGTACGCCGTGAAGCCGATTTCCATGCGCGCATCGGCGAGGCTCACGTCGAGGTACGAGGTGGTGCCGACGGCGCGGCCCGCCTGGCGCACGACCCATGGCCATCTGCCGGCCTGCGGTGCCTGGGCGAGCGTCGCGGCGTACTCCTCGGGGCTGGCGGGTCGACCGGCCACGTGGTCCCAGCACGCATCGTGATCGAGTGCGGCGTAGAGCTCGGGTGCGTCGGCGGGCACGAACTGCGTGAGCGCGACGCGCTCGCCCGCGAGCTCGTGCGGTGGCGGCCACTCGGCCTGGGGCCACACGACATCGTCCGGACGTGGGTCAGCAGGGACTGTCACGGCATCAGTGTGGCAGTTCTCCGCGGGCCGCGCGCCTACGATGGCGGCGTGGACACCAGCACACTCACCTCGGTCACGGTGACCAACGTGCTCGTCTGGGCGGCCATCATCGGGTCTGCCGCGTGCATCGCCTACCTGGTCTATCGCTCCATCGACCATCCGCGTCTGAGGCTGACACAGACACCCCTGGGTCCGCGCGTGACACAGCGCGACCTGATCCTCTACATCGTCACGAATCCGGTGCTCATCACGCTGTGGTGGCTCTTCTTCTTCGTTGTGCTGCTCGTCAACGACAACGAGATCAATCCCGCCCAGTTGGTCATCTTCCCGCTGGCTCTCATCATCGCCATCCGCACACTGGCCTTCGTCGCCCCACGCGCCGCCCACGAGTTGGCCAAGGTCATCCCCATTGCACTGGTGGCCTTTGTCATCCTCGACGGCAACATCCGCTCGCCCGAGGGTTTCACGGAGATGGTTGATGCCGTCGACTCCCTTGAGTTGAGCGGGGCGTCACTGCTGCTGGTATTCATCTACGACTACATACTCACGGCAATCTGGTATTGGGGCTGGATCCGCTGGGGCCAGCCGCGCTGGCAGGCGCGCAAGGCGCGTCACACCTTGAGTTGAGCCCCCCGGAGTGCTTTGTCATGTACCGACGCGCGGCCGCAGGCCACACGCGCGTGGATAGATGACAAACCGAGGGGGCGTGGGTCGTCTCACGCGAGCATGTCGCGGACGACGATGGTGGCGTCACGGTCCTGCCCAACGCCGATGGCGCTGATGGGCGCGCCTGAGAGTTCCTCGAGGTAGCGCACGTAGGCCTGGGCGTTGGCCGGCAGGTCCTCGATCGATCGCGCACCGGAGATGTCCTCGGTCCAGCCGGGTAGCTCCTCGTAGACCGGCTTAGCGTGGTGGAAGTCGGTCTGCGTCATCGGTAGTTCGGTGATGCGCTGCCCCTCGATCTCGTAGGCCACGCAGACCGGGATGCGCTCGATGCCGGTGAGCACGTCGAGCTTGGTGAGGAAGATGTCGGTGAGCCCGTTGACGCGCGTCGCATAGCGCGCGATGGGTGCGTCGAACCAGCCGCAGCGGCGCGGACGCCCGGTCGTCACGCCGACCTCGCCGCCGACGCTGCGCAGACGCTCGCCCCACTCGTCGAGCAGCTCGGTGGGGAAGGGACCGGAACCCACGCGCGTGGTGTAGGCCTTGAGGATGCCGATGACCCTCGTGACACGTGTGGGGCCGATGCCACTGCCCGTGCACGCGCCGCCCGCCGTCGGATTCGACGAGGTCACGAAGGGGTAGGTGCCGTGGTCGACGTCGAGGAGCGTGCCCTGGCCGCCCTCGAGGAGGACGATGCTGCCCGCGTCGAGGGCGTCATTGAGCACGAGCGCCGTGTCGGCGACGTGCGGGCGCAGCGGCTCGGCGTACTGCAGCAGCTCCTCGGTGATGGCATTGACCTCGAGCTCGCGGCGGTTGAAGACCTTGACGAGAACCTGGTTCTTGTTGGCCAGAGCGCCCTCGACCTTCTGGCGCAGGATCGAGGGATCGAAGAGGTCCTGCACTCGGATGCCGAGGCGGCCAACCTTGTCCATGTACGTCGGCCCGATGCCACGGCCCGTCGTACCGATCTTGGACTTGCCGAGGAAGCGCTCGGACACCTTGTCGAGCGTGACGTGATACGGCGTGATGAGGTGCGCGCTCGCGCTGATGAGCAGGCGTGATGTGTCGACACCGCGAGCTTCGAGTCCCGCCATCTCATGCAGCAGCACCGCCGGATCGACGACGACGCCGTTGCCGATCACAGGGATGACCCCTGGCGAGAGGATGCCGCTGGGCAGGAGGTGCAGGGCGTACTTCTCGTCGCCGATGACAACGGTGTGCCCGGCGTTGTTGCCACCCTGGTAGCGCACGACGTAGTCCACGCGACCACCGAGCAGGTCGGTGGCCTTGCCCTTGCCCTCATCGCCCCACTGAGCGCCAAGCAGCACGATTGCGGGCATGGGGATCACCTCGAGAGACGCGGGGGAAGGGCCCCCTGGGCCCGGGATGGGCCGTAAAGAGATTACCGGTTAAAGCCCGGCGGGGCGGCGGACCCGCCCCTGTCGTGCCAGCCCGGCGGGGCGGCGGACCCGCCCCTGTCGGTCACATCCGCACGCTCGGCCTCACGGCGACGCAGATCAGCCTGGTAGGCCGCCCAGGCCTCGGCCTCGGGGTCGGGAGCCTGCTCCACCTGCTGCACCTGCTCAGCCGCCTCCGCCTCGGCGCGGTAGGCCGCCACGCGCGCGCGGTAGCGATCGGTGAACCAGCGCGTGAGATTGCCGTGCTTGCGATATCGGTTCCACACGACGATCGCGAACAGGCCAATGATGGGCCACTGGAAGGTGTAGGCCCACGAGCGCTGAATGCCCTCCT
Organism: Candidatus Nanopelagicales bacterium; assembly: GCA_044360385.1. Classification (GTDB taxonomy): domain Bacteria; phylum Actinomycetota; class Actinomycetes; order S36-B12; family S36-B12; genus Mxb001. The sequence goes on along the minus strand of JBIKKK010000005.1, from coordinate 17,212 downwards.
GCGCACGCCCGTACTGATTGAACGTCGCGTAAGCGCAGAAGGCCAGGACGATGACGAGCGGTAGGTGCAGGGTGAGGATGTCCTTCCATCGGCGGCTCATCCGACCGACACCTCCTCCGGTGCCGGCGCGACGGCGGGCGCAGCAGGCGTGCGGCGACGGACGGCGGCCAGCAGAGCAAGGCACACCAGCCCGGCCGCGACCGCGAGCGCGATCTGCGCGCCGGTCTCGACCGGATCCGATCGCGACGCCAGCCACAGCGCGGCCGGCCAGAGGACGGCGGCGAGGATGAGTGCCGGCAGTCCGCGCGGGCCCAGGGCCGCGACCGCGAAGGCCCAGCCGACGGCTACGAGAACTAGTGACGCGAGCACGGCCGCAACCCCGATACCCAGCAGGCCCGAGGGCACGACGGCTGCCATGACATAGGTGATCACGGCCACGGCCACGGCAAAGGGCTCCGGATAAGCGCCGGTGACACGTCGCAACCAGGCCGGGGCTGCCCCTGCCCATGCCATCACGAGGGGCACGCCCAGGGCGAGCACAGCAAGAGCGCCTGCGGTGATGCGGTCGCCCGCGATAGCCCCCGCCGGAGGAGCCGTGCGCGAGAGCGCCACGGAGATCCCGAGTGCGATGCCCATGAGCAGCACCTCGTACGCCGCGAACCGGACGAGTCCCGAGCGGTCGCCCGTGGGCACGACGTGCCGGCGCTGGCGCCAGCCAAAGACGATGAGCGCGGCCAGGAGTGTGGCCTTGGCGAGGATGAGGGTGCCGTACGCCGTCGTGATGAGTGAGGCCACGCCATCGACGCGCAGCGACGCATTGAGCAGGCCGCTCTCGGCGAGCACGATCACGCATACGAGCGCGAGGGTGCTGAAGCGGCGAATCGCGAGCGCAGCATCATCGGTATGACGCATGACATGCGAGCCCACGGCGATGAGGCCGCCCACCCACACGCCGACCGCCAGGAGGTGGATGGCCAGGGAGATCGATGCCGAGGTGTGACCCGAGTGCAGGCCGGAGTGGCCCATGAGCCCGGTCAGGCCTGCCGCGGTGCCCGCGAGCAGGAAGACGATCACCGCGGTCGCCCGACCGAGGATCGCCCAACTCAGCAGGGCGACGAACGCGACGAGCACGATCTGCGCGATGAGGAGCTGGCCGAGCTGTGTCTGCGTGAGCAGTGACATGACGATCACCGGATCAAGTGACTCAGTGAGCGGTCGGCCGAGCAACTCCGAGACCGTGAGCGGCACCTGGGCGAGCAGCGCCACGAGCCAGACGAGCGCGGCGAGTGAGGCGATGCGGACCAGCCGGTGATCGACTCGTGGCAGGAGCAGACCGCCGACGACGACGAAGCCGAGCACGATGGAGGCCGCCACATCGCGCACCCATCGGTCAAGCGGCAGGCCCCACAGCGTCTGCCACGGGACGACCGGCAGGCCCTCCACGGTCGTCTCCGACAGCGCCCCGAGAGTGGCGAGGATGAGCAGCAGCACGGGGACGCCGGCGAGCAAGCCCAGGCTCAGGGATAGCCCGACATGGTTGGCCCTGACGGGAAACAGCGGTGCTGAGGTCACGGTGGTACCGGGATCACTGCGATGGAGAGGGTGAGGCAGATGGTGACGGCGCCGGCGCGTCGGGGTTGAAGAGGCTGAACTCACCGAAGTTGGCCGGCGTGGTGTTGGGGCTCGCCTTGAGGAATGTCGTGCACAGGACGCCGAGCATGATGCTCGCGCACACCCACACCATCCAGTAGCCGACCAGCTTGGCCTGGAAGGGATCGTCCGTCGAGACCAGCCCCGCACGAGTGCGATTGGTGATCGCGAGGAGCAGGAAGGCGACGAGCACGAGGTGCACAAGGGTGGCTGCTGTGAGCAGGAAGACCGCGGAGGCATAGGCGCCGTTGCCCGGACCGAAGGGGAAGGTCGTGATCTGCCACCACTGCAGCACGATCGCACCGATGACCACGATGAGGGAGAGCGCGCTCGCAGCGACGAGTCCGCCACGATGCCCCGAGCGGAGGCTGCGGATGCCGAGCCACAGGATCACCGTCGCGACGACAGCCAGTCCAAGAATCGACCAGAAGGGCCAGTCAGCGGCCCAAGGCAGCGGAGACCGGCTCTTGAGTAGGTCGTTGTTGCCGAAGGTCTGCTGGTTGGGCGCCCAGCCGTTGTTGACGTTGAGCGACCACAGGTAGCAGTAGCTGATGATCAGCGCCATCGTGCCCGTGAAGTCGGCGACGACGAGGAAGATGAGGCCCAGGCGATTGCGTCGCGCGACGACGGCAACCGGCTCGCCGGTCGTGGGGGATACGAGTGGTGCGGTCATGACGGCGCCCCCACCTTTTCCTCGTACTGCTCCTCGAGTTTCTCCGGAGACAGTGGATCGGGGACGCCGTAGTCGTAGGGGAGCTTGGTGACGACGGGCAGGACGGGGAAGTTCGTCAGAGGCACCGGCGTGGCCGTCTGCCAATCGAGCGTCTGGGCCTGCCACGGGTTAGACGGAGCCAACTGGCCACTACGCCACGACGAGATGATGGCCGCGAGGAAGATCAGCATGCCGATGCCGATGACGTAGGCGCCGATTGTCGAGATCCAGTTGGAGATGTTGAACATATTGTCGAACTGGAGCACCCGGCGCGGCATGCCCTGGAGACCGGCGACGAACATCGACATAAACGTGATCTGGAAGCCGGCGAAGGCAGTCCAGAAGCCGATGGACCCGGTGCGCTCGTCGAGGAAGCGGCCCGTCATCTTCGGGAAGTAATAGGCGATCCCGCCCATGGCGCCGAAGAGGCCCGCGCCCATGAGCATGTAGTGGAAGTGCGCGGTGACGAACATGTTGCCGTGGAAGTACTGGTCGGCAGGAACGTCGGACAGGTAGACGCCGGTGACGCCACCGATCATCTTGTTGAAGATGACTGCGAAGACCGCCATCATCGGCAGGCGGCTCCAGAAGGCACCTCGCCACATCGTGCCGATCACGACGAGGACGAGGAATCCGACGGGGATCGAGATCATTTCCGTGGAGAGCATGAAGGGGTAGTTGGCCTGCGGTGCCCAGCCGGTCATGTACATGTGGTGCGCCCACACCAGGCCGCTGAGGCCCACGACCCCGACGATGCCGGCGATCGCCATGTAGTAGCTGAAGAGCGGCTTGCGCATGAAGACAGGTAGCAACTCCATCATCACGGCGATGCTCGGGATGAGGATGACGTAGACCTCCGGATGGCCGAGAAGCCAGAAGAGGTTCTGGTAGAGCCAGACGCTGCCGCCCTCGATGGGATTGAAGAACGACGTGTTCACCAGGCGGTCGGTCATCGACAGGATCTGGGAGTACATGTAGAACGGGAAGGCGTAGAGGCCCATCGCGGCCGCGGCGAAAGCGCCGTAGATGAGGATCGGCGTGCGCGACCAGGTCATGCCCTTGGCTCGCATGGTGAGGACCGTCGTCATGATGTTGACGCTCGCGAGGGCCGTGGACACAGCGAAGACGATGATGGTCGTCTGGTAGCCGATCATGCCGGGGCCGGCCTGCGCGTTGAGAGGCTGGTAGACGCTCCAGCCGTCGCGGATGCCGCCCACGAGGAGCGACAGAATCAGCGGGGGCACCGCGCACACGAGCAGCCAGATGCTCAGGGCATTGAGGCGCGGGAAGGCCATATCGCGCGCGCCGCACATGAGCGGGACGATGAAGTTGCCGACAGGTCCGGAGACGACCACGATCATCGCGATGACCATCGCGATGCCGTGCGTGCCGACGAGGGAGTTGTAGAAGTCGGGGTTGAAGACTTCCATCCACGTGAAGCCGAGCTCGGTGCGGATGAGCATCGCGAGCAGGCCGCCGAAGCCGAGGATGATCATCGCCACGATGAGGTACTGGATGCCGACGACCTTGTGGTCGGTGGTGAAGCGCCAGTAGCGGAACTTGCCCTGGTCCTTGCCCGCCATGAATTCGGCGTCGGCGTGCGTGAGATCGCGGCCGAGCAGCCAGCGGAAGGGGCCGATGAAAGCGCCCATACCGCCCATGAACCCGACAACCCAGCCGACCATCATGGCCCAGAAGATCGGGCCCGCCGCTGCGTTGGCGAAGTTGGCCGTGAGAGCGCCCGCCGGGAACTGCAGACTCATGAGGTAGCCGAAGACGAGGGCGAGGACGACGCCGCACACCAGGCCGGTGAAGAAGTTGAGATGGCGGATGAGGCCGCCGGGCTTGCCATGCTGCTTCGGCTGCGGGACCTCCACCTGGTGGACCATCGCGGTGCTCACGGAATCCGTGCTCATGAGGTGCTCCCCCCAGCGGCCTCGCGCATGACCGTGTCGAAGGTCTCCGACGGAAGCACGCGGATCTCCGTCTCCATGTAGGCATGGTGCAGGCCACAGAGCTCAGCGCACCGCACGTTGAAGACGCCCTCCTTGTTGGGGGTCACTCCGGTCTGGGTGATCGCACCCGGGTTGGCATCGATCTTGACCCCGAGTTCCACCGCCCAGAAGTTGTGGATGACGTCGACCGAGGTGACGTTGAAGAGGACGGGGCGGTCCTTGGGCAGGTAGAGGATGTCGCTCGCCACCTTGTCGTACTGCGGGTACTCGAACGTCCACACCCACTGCTGCCCGGTCACGTTGACGACGAGCGCGTCATCCGCACGGGGCTGGCCGGTGACCGACTGAGTGCCGTAGGAGTCAGCCGTGATGTCGGCGAGTTCGATGAGACCCCACACCACCAAGAAGGCAGCCAGCAGGCTCGACGAGACCGTCCACGTGATCACGGCGACGGTATTGGTCCGGATCGCCGGGTTGTCATTGTTGGGCGGAGCGTCGCCACTCTTGCCCTTCCAACCGAAGAGGCTGTAGAGCAACACGGCAAAGACAAACGCCGTGATCGGGATGGACACCAGGGTGAAGACGAAGATCGTCTGCTGGATGTCCTCCATGACTGTCGACGCCGGACCACCCGACTGATTCATCGCAGCGAGCATCAACCAGGACAGCGGCAGGAGCCCAAAGCCCACAACGACGGTGATGATGAGGACGTGACGCACGTAGCGACGGCTGAGCCACTCGCGAAGCCGGTGCATCGCCGGCGGCCGGTTAGTCGGTGCCTCCGGCTCCTCGGCGGGGATCATGGTGTCGGCCATCAGACGACCTCGAGGGTGCCGGACATCCAGCCGCGCTGCTGCATCGGGCCACCGAACTCCTGGTACTGATCGCCGCAGGGGAACTCGCAGTTCCACACGTAGGTGCCGGGAGCACCCGTCCGGAAGGTAAAGGTCACTTCCTTGGGGTTGTCGACGTAGGGATTCGCATTGCCCACCTCATTCGCGCCCAGGTCAGGCAGGGGCACGGAGACGAAGAGATAGGGCTGGCCGCTCTCGGGGTACTGGTGCACCGTGAAGGTGTGCGCGACCTTGGTCGGGTCCACCTCTGTCACGGTCTTGCCATTGACCGTCATCGTGCCGTCGACCGTGCCGTGGACCTTCGCCCAGAAGGGATTGAAGACCTTGCCGCCCGAGTCGTACTGATAGATGGTCACCGTCACGAGGGAGTTCGCCGGCACCTGCAGAGTGGTCGAAGGCCAGAAGAAGGGCCACCCCTGGCTCGCATAAAGGGCGTTCACACCCTCCGTCGGACCGGGCACGGCGTCGGAGTTGTTGGGGTAGACGTAAAGCTCGAGGTTGGCCGCATTGACCGGCCCCTCCGGCGTATCCACGGTGCCCGCGGGCTCCGCGACCAGCAGGGGCGGTTCGCCGCTCGTGGCATGGGCGAAATAGGCCACTCCAGCGACCACACCGGCGCCGATGAGCACCGATACGAAAGCCACGAGAAAGCGCTTCACAGATCCCCTCCCGGAACCACCCGACGTCGGGCAGTGGCCTCAGGGTAGGGGTCGGCGTGGCCCGCGTCACGCATTCGAGATCAACTCGACATGAGTTCACGACCCGGTCGCGGTCTATCGTGATCGAGTGGAGGTCTGGAATCCCGGCGATGACCTGTGGACGGTCGATCTCTTCGTGACGGCCAATCTCCTCCTCGTCACCGCTCTCTATCTGCTCGCTGTACGCCTCCTTGCCAGGAGAGGACTCAGGTGGTCTGCGCTGCGGACGCTGAGTTTCCTTCTGGGCATGGGCCTGCTTGCCATCGCTTACCTCGGGCCCTTCGAGACCCTCGCCCACACCTACTTCTGGGCGCACATGAGCCAGCACCTCATCGTGATGATGCTGGCCGCGCCCTTCATCGTGCTGTCGTGCCCGGTCGCGCTCACGGTGCTCGCGACGACCGGCTGCACCCGGGCCGCGATCATCAAGGGCCTCCGGTCATCGGTCGGGCTCTTCCTCGTGAACCCCGTCTTCACGTGGCTGCTCTTCTTCACCGTGCTCATCGGCTCACACGTCACGCCGGTCATGGAGTGGGTGCTCAACGATCACGATGCGATGTCCTACGTCGAGCGACCGCTTTACCTCGTGGCAGCGCTGCTCTTCTACTACCCGCTCATCGGCAATGACATGTGCGCGCAGCGACCGCGGCCCGCTATCCGCCTGCTGTCGCTCGGTCTCATGATGATCCCCGAGACCGCGCTCGGGGCCGTCATCTTCCTGTCGCCCGTCACGCTCTATCCGTCATACGTCGCCGCGACGACCGCGGTGGGCGCCGATCCGCTCGTCGACCAACAGGTCGCGGGAGCCATGATGTGGGCGCTCGCCATGGTGATCGACTCGATATGGATGATGGTGGCTGCGGTGGAGTGGTGGCGCTCGGAGGAGCGCAAGACAGCGATCCTGGAGCGACGCGAGCGCGAGGAGGTGCCCCGATGAAGGCCGCGGCGTTCATCCTGGGCGCATCGCTGCTCCTCACGGGGTGCGGGCAGATGTACGCCGCGACCCCGGTGGTCACGATCCCGGCCACCGCGCCTGCGACCAATCCGGCTGTCGGCGTCACGATCATCCCGGCCGACGAGCGCGAGATGTCGATCGTCGTAGGCGGCGAAACCGCGGACGGCACGGAGCTCTCCACCGCGCAGTTCGCGGGTGACATCGTCGTGGTCAACGCGTGGGCGTCGTGGTGCCCGCCGTGCATCGAGGAGTTGCCGCTGCTGGCTTCAGCAGCGGAGACCTACGCCGACCAAGGCGTGACCTTCCTCGGACTCAACTCCATGGATGACCCCATCGCCGCGGCGAGCCTGCTGGGATCGAGCACCTACCGCAGCATCGACGATCGCGACGGGGCCATCCTCGCGACGATCCCCGGTGTACCGCCTCGATCGCTGCCGAGCACGGTGATCCTCGATCGTCAGGGGCGCATCGCCGTGCGCGTCATCGGGCCGGTCAAGCCTGGACAGTTGGAGAGTGCGCTCGACGCCCTGGTGGCCGAGCCGGCTTAGGCGAGCGCCTCCCCTATGGCCCGGCCCAGGGCGTCGCCCGAGACCCAGGCCGACTGCGTGCGCGGCACACCCGCCCAGCCATCTCCCGCGCGCCCGACGACCCCGTCGAAGGCAAAGGGCTCGGGCCGGGCATGCGCGGGGCGCGCGTAGGTCCAGCGCTTCACCGTGAACCACGCGGGCACACCACCGCGGCTGAGATTGCCCAGCACCGCGAGCATCGCCGGGGCGGCCGTGACCGGATCGGCGAGATGGCCTGCCGCAAGCACGGGGGTGGAGTGCGCGACCAGCACGGGCGCACCATCACCGCGGCGGGATCCGTCATCGGCGACGAAGGACAGCACGGGATCGTCGTTGACGAAGACACCATCGAATTCCCACGTCCGCTCGGGATACACCGCGATGAGCGCGATCACCGGCTCCCAGAGCGGTGCCTGATCAACCGGCACCAGGGCATGCATTTGCGGATCGGGGCCGCACAGGGCTACGGCGCGATAGTCGCGATCGGCCACGCGCACACCTTCGGCCGTGACATCGACACACGTGACATCGAGCGGGTGACGTATCTCGACGAGGTCGGAGGGCAGCACGGTGGCGAGGTCCTCGACAAGGCTCCGCAGTCCGCGCGGAGCGGCGTAACGCAGGGGACCGGACTTCGTGCCGAGGATCTGCGTGCCGTCGGCGATGTGGAAGGTGTCGGTCCACGGGCTCACGAGCCCGCGATCCACCCAGTCGCCGACGACATCGCCGAAGCGCGTGTCATCGACCGTGAAGTACGCCGCCCCCACGTCGACGGCGCGTCCGTCGCAATGCGTGCCGGTGTCGCGGAGAGTCTGGGTGGCCAGGCGGCCGCCGAGGCGGTGGCCGCGATCGAGGACATCGACGCTGAGCCCAGCATCGGCGAGCGCGGTGGCGCAGGCGATGCCACTGATGCCGCCGCCGATCACCGCGACATCAGCCATGGCTATGCCTGCAGGCTCGGATCACAGTCGACGATGAAGGCGGCGCAGCGCTCGGCCTCGTCGTCCTCGCCGATGGCGGCAGCCGCGCGTTGCAGTCCGATGAGACAGCGCAGGAATCCGCGATTCGGCTCATGCGACCACGGCACGGGGCCGTGGCCCTTCCAGCCGTTGCGGCGCAGTGCATCGAGACCGCGGTGATAGCCCACGCGCGCGAACGCGTAGGACTCCACGACGCGGCCTTCATTCCACGCTGCATCCGACAGCACCGCCCACGCGAGACTCGACTGCGGATGCCGACGAGCGACGTCGTAGGGATCCGCGCCGCCCTCGAGCTCCTGGCGCGCGTCCGTGTCGTCGGGAAGCAGGGTGGGGGGCGGACCCCCGAGGAGGTTCTCGTGCAGGCTCACGCAGCCATCATGCCCCGCGCCCGCGTGGGGCGCTGCGCTGCCCCGGCCCAGCCCGACAGGGGCGGCTTGGCCGACCGCCGGGCCTCGCCGCTGGCGTCAGGTGATCGACGCGGCGTAGATCTCGTCGATCGTCGCCTGCAGCGTCGAGGTGAACTCCGCGTCGCTCTGCTGCGCGGTGAGGCCCTCGGACAGCGCGCGAGAGAAGCTCGCGATCATGTTGTGGTTGGCCGCGAGCATGTCGCAGGCGTCATCGCGGGAGTAGCCGCCGGAAAGAGCGACCACGCGCAGGACCTTGGGGTGGTCGATGAGGACCTCGTAGAAGTTGTTGGCGCTCGGCAGCGACAGCTTGAACATCACCTGCTGGCCATCGGGCACGCGATCGAGTCCGGCGAGCAGGGCATCGCGCAGGAGCGCCTCGCTCTGGGCCTTGTCATCGCTCTTGATGTTGACCTCGGGCTCGATGATCGGCACAAGCCCGTGGCCGAGAATCTGCAGGGCGACGTCGAACTGCTGGTCGACGACGGCCTTGATGCCTGCGGGATTGGCGGAGTTGATGACCGAGCGCATCTTGGTGCCGAAGACACCCTTGCTCGCGGCCCGCTTGCACAGATCATCGAGGTGCGGCATCGGCTTCATCACCTGGGCACCATCGACCTCATCGGCGAGGCCGAGGTCGACCTTGACCAGCGGCACGACGCGCTTGACATCCCAGAGGTAGGACGGCGTAGGCATGCCCTCGACGTCACGATCCATCGTCATCTCGAAGAGGATCGCCGCCATCACCTTGTCGCCGTTGAAGGCGGGGTTGGTGATGATGCGCGAGCGCATCGCGTGCACCATGTCGAACATCTCGGCGTCACCGGAGTACGCCGACTCGTCAATGCCGTAGAGCTGGAGGGCCTTGGGGGTGCTGCCGCCGCTCTGGTCGAGTGCGGCGATGAAGCCCTTGCCGGAGCCCATCTGGGTGCGCATGTCGGTATTCATGGGGCGATCTCCCGTGCCGAAGTGGAGCCCTCACCCTATCGGCAAGCGTTTGCAGCCGGAAGGGGGCCGTCAGTCAGGGGTCGCGTAGCTGTCCGTCGCCCGCAGGCGCCAGACCGAGGGCACGAGGAGGGACCCGAGGGTCGCGGCGGCAGCGACAAGCGCCGCGACCACAAAGGCCTCCGAGATGGGGATGAACATGAGGAGTGGCCCGGCCAGGGCGAGGCCGATGGGGCCGAACATCAGCGATCCGAATGCGTCGTACGACGACACGCGCGAGAGCGACTCCGGCGGCACATTGCGCTGGAGCGCGGTGAACCACAGGACGACCATGATCTCCATCGACAAGCCCCACGCAAAGGCGGTGAGCATGACGACCGGCAGCGGTGCAGCGAGGGCGAGCGTGAGGAGCCACGCGGGCAGGGTGAAGCAGACCGCCATACCGAAGGCAATGGGCCGTCGCACCCGCAGACGCGATGCCACGACCGCGCCGACGAGCAAGCCCGCCGCCATGGCACCGAGCACAGCCGACCAGCCGGTGGGGCCGCCGTAGATGTCGTTGGCCAGCACCGGGCCGAGCACTTCCTCAGCACCGCGCATCACCATGACGATGAGGCTGAAGGCGAGCACCACCGCCACGATCCAGCGATGGCGGATGAAGGCCTGCCAGCCATCGATCAGGTCGCGCATGGGCGACTCACCGGAGTCGTGCGGCCGGGAGAAGCGGCGAAGGCCGAAGACGAGGATGCCGGCGACGAGGAAGCTCACCGCATCGAGGACGATCGCCCAGCCCGAGCCGATCGTCGCGACGAGCAGGCCGCCTAGGGCGATGCCGACAGTGAAGCCGCCGTTGCGAGCGACCGCGTTGTAGGCGTTCGCGGATTGCAGGAGTGCATCCGGCACGACGTCGGTCGCCAGTCCGGGGTAGGCGGGGTACCACAAGCCCACAAGGATGCCCGCGAGCACATTGAGCGCCGCCAGTAGCGGCACCGTGGCCACACCGAGAATGAAGGTCAGACCGATAGCCCCGATGACGACGGCCATGAGCATGTCGCAGATGCTGATCATCCGCGGTCGCCCAACGCGGTCGGCGATGACGCCACCGATGGGAAGCACCAGCACCACTGGGATCGCCTGTGCTGCCAGCACGATGCTGAGCCCGGTGGGCGATCCATCGGGCAGTGCGAGCACGCCGAAGGCGATCGCGATGGGCGCGACGCCGTTGCCGATGTTGGAGATGAGCCGGGACCCGAAGAGGCGGCGGTACTCAGGCATTCCCGCCAGGGTGCGCACGCTCACCGCCTGATCCTAGGCGGGTCTGGGCCGTCCCACGGGGATGAGGTAGAGCGGCTCCTCCGCGTCGGAGAGCCCCAGGGCCTCGGCAAGCCCCCCGTCGTCGTAGGCACCGATGGTGACCGCGCCGAGGCCTAGGGCCGCCGCGGCGAGTAGCAGATTCTGCGCCGCGTGACCCGCCTCCATCCACATGTAACGGATCCCACGCTCGGCGTACTTGCCCGTGATGCGATCCGGCACGCCCGTGATCACGACCAGCGCATATGCCTGCGAGGCAGGTGTGTCGCTCACCGCATCGGCGACAAGCTCCTTGGCGCGATCGTCGTAGCGGACCTCGACCGACGAGGTGCTCGGCACATAGTGCAGTACTTCATCCGGGGTGACGACGTACATCTCCAGGGGATAGAGCGCCCCCGCTGACGGCACCGTGCGGGCACCCGATGGCGTGGAGACCCCCTGGGCTGCCCACAGCAGCGCGGCGAGCTCGGCATCGGTCAGGGGATCCGGAGAGAGGTCGCGGACAGATCCTCGCCTGCTCATGGCATCGAGCAGTTCGGACTCTCCGAGAGCGTCGGCAGCGCCGAGGAAGCGCACCGTGTCGTGGGGCCAGGCGGGACGCTCCGCGCTCGGGGTCGCCGTGGGCTCACTCGTGCACGCCGTGGCCACGAGCGCGAGGGCGCATGCGGCGACGGCGATGCGGAGGCGACCGACCACCACTCCATTACGCCATCCCCCGGGCCGCGGCGCCATCCGGATGCTGACTACGCAGAGCCGCTCGAGACAGCGATGCGATTGCCCTCGCAATCGGCGAACTCCGCGACGCGGACCCCGGGCTCGACCTCAGTGACGGGATAGAGGACACGGCCACCGGCAGCGACGGCTCGATCGAGGACCTGCTCGGCGTCGGCGACATCGAAGTAGACGCGACATCCGTCGAGAGACGGGACGTAACTCTCCCCGTGGGCGAGGGCACCGACCGCGCCTTCGGGCTCGAGGAAGACGGCCATTTGATGACCGTCCATGACACGGCGTTCCAGAGGGACGCCCAGCACCGCTTCGTAGAAAGCCACCGCCCTGGCAAGGTCCAGGACCGGAATCTCAAACCAGACCACGGCCATGTCCTCCACCGTAGAGGACTGGATTCCCCTTGCCGAAGGAGCAGACCACCCGCACGATGGAAGTGGTGCTCGGTCAGGGGTGCCGGTGACGACGCGAGGGGGTGGCGCGGTGCGCGCGAAGACACCCGCCGCGCGGCGGCGTGCCGACCGCTGGGTGGCCGCGGGCCTCGCCCTGGCGTCCTGTCTGGGACTCACCGCCCTCATCGCACTGCGCGCCGGAGAGTCCGACGACGTGCCGCCAGCCACGCCCGACGGCGATCGTGCCCAGCTCGATGCCTACGCCGAGCAGCTCACGCGCGAGGCCGCGCGGCTGCAGGCCTACCGCCAGGAACTCCGGGAGGCTGCCGCCGAGATCGCACGCGGAGAGGACGCCGATGTGCGCATCATCGAGCGCATCGCCGAGGAGACGCGTCCACCCGGGGCGGCGACAGGCCCCAGCACGCTCGACCGTGACACGACTACATGGAGTAGTTGAAAGTGCGGCGGGCGGAGGTGCGCGGGCGCGCGATGGGCAGCGATCTCCACATCATCGTGTGGGCGCATTCAGCGGCGGGCCGACTCGCCGATCTCGCCGTACGGCGCGTCGACATCCTCGAGCAATGCTGGTCGCGCTTCCGCGCTGACAGCGAGCTCAACCTCCTCCACCTGCGTGCCGGGCAGGGATCGGTGCAGGTGAGCGACGACCTGCACCTGCTCGTCTCGCGGATGCAGGAGGCCCACGCCTGGAGTGATGGCGATGTCGATGCGACGGTGCACGCGGGCATGGTGTCCATGGGATATGGCACGGACTTCGCCACTGTCGTCTCGACGCCGGTGCCATCCACGTGGCTACCGAAGCCGGGGCTGGGGATGGCGGGGGTGCTCCTGCACGACGGGGTCGTATCCCTTCCTCGCGGCGTCGCTCTCGATCCCGGTGCCCTCGGCAAGGGGCTCGCCGGAGACATCGTCACCGCGGAGCTCGCATCCGCCGGCGCGACCGCCGTGCTAGTGAGCATCGGCGGGGATGTCGTCACGCACGGCACGCCCCCCGATGCGCAGGGCTGGCGCGTCTCGCTCCGTGATGACCGCACCTGCCAGCGGTCGGAACTCGATGTCATCACGCTGTCGGCGACGCGACGTGCCGTGGCCACATCTTCGATACTCCGCCGCCGATGGTCGGGCAGACACCACGTGCTCGATCCGCAGTCGGGACTCCCGACCGAAAGCGGTGTCGTCCAGGCGAGTGTCGTCGCTGATTGCGGCTGGCGGGCCGAGGCGGGCGCCACCCTCGCACTGGTCCGCGGACGCGACAGCATCGAGTGGCTTCGCGATCGCGGATGCACGGCGTACCTCTTGCAGGAGGCGCCAGCCCCTGAGGGAGAGCCTGCCCATGCCTGAGGTCATCAGCGAGCTGCCATGGACCTGGGTGATCATCCGGGCAAGTGGTGTGGCCGCGTGGCTCGCCCTCACGGCCGTCGTCGCGTGGGGCCTCGCGGTGCGCGGTGTGCGCGCCGCCGGCAAGCCCTTTTCCCGCGCCCTGTCCTTGCACCGATGGCTGGGCACGATGGCGCTGGCGCTGGTCCTCGTGCACATGGTCCTGCTGCTCGTCGACACCTACGTGCCCTTCACGCCGGTCGAGATCCTCGTCCCCTTCGTCGCGCCGTGGAAGCCCCTGGCGGTAGGGCTCGGCACGGTGGCCTTCTGGCTCATGCTCCCGGCGTGGTTGCTCGGCCGGATGCGCCGGCGCTGGGGCGACCGATGGTTCCTGCGCGTGCACGCCCTCGCCTACGCCGCGTGGCCGCTGGCGACAGCGCACTACGTGCTCGCCGGCACTGATGCGCTCGCCCTGTGGTCGATCGCGCTGCTCGTCGCGGGCGTGGCCGCGATCGCGGTGCTGCTCCTCGCGCAGGCACCCCGGGAGCCAGTGGCGAGTCACGACTAGCATCGCGACGTGCTGGACATCGAGGCGCTGCGCGCCGACACCCCCGGATGCACCCACGTCACGCATCTGAACAACGCGGGCTGTGCGCTCCCTCCGGCCATCGTGACCGACACGATGGTGGAGCACCTGCGCCGTGAAGAGGTGATCGGCGGCTACGAGGCCCACGCGGAAGCGCGGGATCGGGTGGCGGGTGTCTACGCATCGGTGGGCGAGCTCGTCAATGCACCCATCGAGCGCGTCGCGCTCGTGGAGTCGGCCACCGTCGCCTGGGACCGCGGCCTCCAGGCCATCGCCTTCGGCGATCCGCTGCAGCCCGGGGATCGCATGCTCGTCTCGGGGAGTGAATACGCCTCCAATGTCCTGCCGCTCCTGCAGCTGGCGCGGCGTACCGGCGCTTCGGTCGAAGTCATCCCCGATGACGATGACGGCATAGTCGACGTCGAGGCACTCGGGGCGATGCTCGATGAGCGCGTGCGCATCGTGTCGGTCAACCACGCACCGAGCCAGAACGGTCTCGTCAACGACGTCGTGGCCATCGGCGACACGCTGCGGATCCATGGGTCGCCCGCGTGGTACCTCGTCGACGCATGCCAGTCGGTCGGGCAGATGCCCGTCGACATGGGGCGCATCGGCTGCGATGTGCTGTCGGCGACAGGTCGCAAGTTCCTCCGCGGCCCGCGCGCGACAGGATTCCTCGTCGTATCGCAGCGCATGCTCGACGAACTCGAGCCCTTCCCCCTCGACCTGCACGCGGCGACCTGGACGACGCTCGAGGACTATGAAGTCGCCGAGGGCGCTGCGCGATTCGAGTCGTGGGAGAGGGCATACGCCGCGCTGCTCGGCATGGGAGCGGCCATCGACTACGCACTCGCGTGCGGCATCGAGCCGATTGCCGAGCGCATTGGCGCGCTCGCGGCGCGCCTGCGGACCGGCCTTGCCGAGATCCCCGGCGTCATGGTGCGCGACCGCGGCACAGTGCAGTCGGGGATCGTCACGCTGCGCGTCGACGATGCGGCCGGTGTCGTCGCTGGGCTGCGAGCTCGCGGTATCAACACCAGCCTCTCCACACCGGACTACTCGCGCATCGACTTCGGCCGCGACCAAGCCACCGGGCTGGTGCGGATCAGCCCGCACGCCTACAACACCGAGGACGAGGTGGATCGAGCGATCGCCGCCGTAGCGGAGCTGATGCGCTAGGGGCGCTGCTCGAAGACATGCCGGCGTACCCAGGCATGCATGGCGACGGCCGCGGCCGCGCCGGCGTTGATGCTGCGCGTCGAGCCGAACTGTGTGATCGCGAGCAGATCGACGCAGGCCGCCTGCGCCTGCGGTGAGAGCCCCGGTCCCTCCTGTCCGAAGACGAGGACGCACTCGCGCGGGATGTCGTAGGTCTCGATCGACACGGAGCCCTCGACATTGTCGATCCCGATGAGGGGGATGCCCGCCTCCTCGCACCACACGACGAGTGCCTCGATGGATTCGTGGTGGCGCACGTGCTGGTAGCGCTCGGTCACCATGGCGCCGCGACGATTCCAGCGGCGATTGCCCACGATGTGCACCTCTGCGGCCAGGAAGGCATTGGCTGAGCGCACCACCGAGCCGATGTTCATGTCGTGCTCGAAGTTCTCGATCGCGACGTGGAAGGGGTGCCTCCGCGCATCGAGGTCGGCGACGATCGCCTCGACTGTCCAGTTGCGATAGCGATCGACGACATTGCGGGTGTCGCCCTCGGCGAGGAGCTGGGGGTCGAAAGGGTCCGCATCGAGTTGTCCGGCAAGGGGCAGCGCGTCGCCTTCGGGGTCCACGGTGTGCAGCGTAGGCTCACCGCGTGCTGGTGGTCATCAACCTGATCCGCGGCGTGCTCATCGGCGTCGCCGAGGTCATCCCCGGCGTGAGCGGCGGCACAATCGCGCTCATTGTGGGCCTCTATCGGAAGCTCATTGACGCGATCGCCGATGTCGTGCTCGCCGGCCGCCGACTCATCACCGGGCCCCGCAGCGAGGTCGTCCCCCTCCTCCGCGGCCTGCCCTGGGCGATGCTCATCCCCGTCGCCATCGGCATGGTCACCGCCGTCATCATCGGCGCGCAGGTCATTGAGCCGCTGCTCCAGACGTACCCCGAGCAGATGCGGGCGCTCTTCTTCGGTCTCGTCGCGGCGGGGATCGTGGTGCCCCTCGGGATCCTGCTGCGCACGCCACCGGGCGGCTTCGGCTGGCGCGACGCGATCCTCGTGCTGGTGGCGACACTTGCGGCGGCGCTGCTCACCGGACTGCCGGCGGGAGATATCTCTGACCCGCCGCTCATCGCGGTGTTCTTCGCCGCTGCAGCGGCGATCTGCGCGCTCGTGCTGCCCGGTGTCTCCGGATCGTTCCTGCTGCTCTCACTCGGCCTCTACGAATCGACCATCGGTGCGGTCAACGATCGCAACTTCGGCTACCTCGCGGTCTTTGCGCTCGGCGCGGTCTTCGGCCTCGCGGTCTTCGTGTCCTTCCTGCGCTGGCTGCTCGATCACCACGCGCGCATCACCATGGCCATCATCGTCGGGCTGATGCTCGGCTCACTACGCGCACTGTGGCCCTGGCAGGACGACGATCGCAATCTGCTTGCGCCCACGTCGGACATCCTCAGCGTGGTCCTGCTCGCCCTGGCGGGCATCGCGGTCGTCGCCGTGCTGCTCTGGGTGGAGCGCCGCCTGCACCTCACCGAGGCCGAGGCCGAGGCAAAGGCCGCGGATTCCGCCAACTAGGCCAGGTCGAGGTCGGCGAGGGAGTACGCCGCGCGGTAGTCCAGGCCCGCTTCGCGGACCGCATCGCCCGCACCCCGGTCGACGATGACCGCGACCCCCACGACCTCTGCGCCCGCCTCACGCAGCGCATCCACCGCGGCCATCACGCTCGAGCCGGTCGTCGAGGTGTCCTCCACCGCGAGCACGCGGCGGCCTGCGACATCGGGTCCTTCGATACGCCTCTGGAGACCGTGGGCCTTGCCCTCCTTGCGCACGACGAAGGCATCGAGACGCTCGCCGCGGTCCGCGCACGCATGCAGCATCGCGGTGGCCACGGGATCAGCACCGAGCGTGAGTCCGCCGACGGCGGCGTAATCCCAGTCAGCCGTGAGATCGCGCATTACCCGACCGATGAGGGGTGCGGCTTCCGCGTCGA
>JBIKKK010000068.1:0-10374 GCA_044360385.1 Candidatus Nanopelagicales bacterium | reverse complement strand
GGGCCGCTCGCTGCGCGAGCGCGTCAATGGAGATCTCGATACCCGGCGCAAGGGCCCCGCCCAGGAACTCGCCCTGGGCCGAGACGACGTCCAGGTTGGTCGACGTGCCGAAATCCACGACGATGGCAGGCCCGCCGTAGAGGCGATGTGCGGCGATGGTGTTGACGATGCGGTCCGCCCCGACTTCCTTGGGGTTGTCGGTGAGGACAGGCACGCCGGTCTTGGTGCCGGGCTCGATGATCACCGTGGGCACATCCGCGTGGTAGGCAGCGAGCATGTGGCGCATCTCGCGCAGCACGGCGGGCACGGTCGAGCAGAGCGCGATGCCCGTGACCTCGGGCTCTCCCTCCAACAGACCGCGGAAGACCAGCGCCATCTCATCGGCAGTGGAGCGCGCATCGGTCTTGATGCGCCACGACCGGACCAACTCCTCGCCCTCGAAGAGGCCGAGGACGGTGTTGGTGTTGCCGACATCGATGGCCAGCAGGGTCACTGCGCCTCCCGGAGGTCGGCACCGATGTCGAGGACCGGCGCGGAGTGAGTCAAGGCTCCCACGGCGACGAAGTCGACCCCCGTCGAGCCCACGGCGGCCGCATCCACGAGCGTGAGGCCCCCCGAGGCCTCGAGTTGGGCGCGGCCCGCGGTGCGCCTCACCGCCTCGCGCATCTGGTCGGGAGTGAAGTTGTCGAGCAGCACGAGGTCGGCACCGGCGTCGAGCACCTCGTCGAGCTGATCGAGGGAGTCCACCTCGACCTCGACGGGCACGCCCGGAAAGGCCTCGCGCACGCGAGCGAACGCCGCGGCCACGCCACCGGCCGACACCACGTGGTTGTCCTTGACCAGAGCGGCATCGGAGAGCGACATGCGGTGATTGACGCCACCACCGCAGCGCACGGCGTACTTCTCGAGCCTGCGCAGGCCGGGCGTGGTCTTGCGGGTATCACGCACGCGCGTGGTCGAGTCGCCAAGCGCGTCGACCCACTGACGCGTGGCCGTGGCAATGCCCGAGAGGTGGCAGAGCAGGTTGAGCGCGGTGCGCTCACCCAGGAGCAGGTCGCGCGTCGGCCCCGAGGCTGACACGACGACGTCTCCGGGCCTCACCGCGGTGCCATCGTCGATCCACGTGCACATCACCCGACCCTGCGAGGCCCTCATGAGCGCAGCCGCAGCCACGGGTGCACCGGCGATCACGCCCGACGCGCGAGCGACGAGATCGAGGGTGCCGCGTGCGTCAGCATCGACGGTGGCGACCGACGTCACGTCGACACCGCCATCGAGATCCTCGGCCAGTGCACGATCTACGATGTAGGCGATCGCGGTGGGATCAAGGCCCACGCGGGCCAGGGCCTCTTCAGGATTCACTCATCTCACCTCCCTGGACAGGCGCACGATCGGTGACGATGTCCGCGTCGCTGCTGATCCGCGACACGAGCCGCACACGCCAGTGGCCATCATCGCGATCAGGGAAGTCCTCGCGCCAGTGCGACCCGCGCGTCTCCTCGCGGATACGCGCCTGATGCACGAGCACCCGTGCCACGAGGTGGAGGTTGGTGGCTTCCCAGTCGTCGGTGCAGGGGACGCCCGTCGCCTCCGCAGAGATCTCGTCGAGGGTGCGCGAGACGCGTGCGAGCGATTCGGCACTGCGCAGCACGCTCGCACCCTCGCTCATGACCTGCTGCACCCGGCGGCGGCCCTCGCCCGTGATGAGCGGACTCGCTGGCGGCAGGGGCACGGCCGGGAGCGCCTCGCGTGTCTCGCCCGCGAGTGCGTGACCGATGCGCGCGGCAAAGACAAGTCCCTCGAGCAGTGAGTTGGAGGCGAGCCGGTTGGCACCGTGCACGCCGGTGCACGCCACCTCACCGCAGGCGTAGAGCCCGGGGATCGACGCGCGGCCGTCGAGATCGGTGAGGACGCCACCGGAGACGTAGTGGGATGCCGGGGAGACAGGAATGAGCTCGGTGACCGGATCGATTCCGTGAGCACGGCACGAGGCGAGGATCGTGGGGAACCGCTCCTCCCACAGTCGAGCACCGAACTCCCGCGCATCGAGCCACACGTGCGGTGCACCCGTCTCGATCATCTGGCGCATGATGGCGCGCGCGACGACATCGCGGGGCGCGAGTTCGGCCATCGGATGCTCGTCCACCATGAAGCGCTCACCCGTGGAGTCGAGGAGATAGGCACCCTCCCCGCGCACCGCTTCCGACACGAGTGGCTGCTGGCCGCGGGCGCGCGCCCCGAGCCACAGGACCGTCGGGTGGAACTGCACGAACTCCATGTCCGCGACTTCTGCCCCAGCACGCAGCGCCAGTGCTAGGCCGTCACCGGTCGCCACCGCCGGATTCGTCGTCTGCGCGAAGACCTGGCCGAAGCCTCCGGTCGCGAGCACCACGGCGGGTGCGAGCGCCGCGCCCACTCCGTCGCGCTGCCCCTGGCCCATGACGTGGAGGGTGACGCCCTGAGCACCACCGTCGGCGTCCTTGAGCAGGTCGAGCACCAGGGCACCTTCGATCAACTCGATGCCCGGGTCTAGCGCAACGGCGGCGACGAGCGCGCGCGAGACCTCCGCACCGGTCGCATCTCCTCCCGCATGCGCGATGCGATCCCGGTGGTGGCCACCCTCCCGGGTGAGTGCGAGCGCTCCCGAGGGGTCGAGATCGAAGTGCGCGCCGAGGCCGATGAGCGAACGCACGCAGTCGGGCCCCTCATTGACAAGTGCCTTGACGGCCTCGACATCGCAGAGGCCCGCGCCCGCCACGAGCGTGTCGTGCAGATGCTCCTCAGGGGTGTCATCGTCCGCGAGCGCTGCGGCGATCCCGCCCTGGGCCCATCGCGTCGACCCCTCCTCCACCCGGCCCTTGGTGACGAGGAGCACGGTGCGGCCCGTACGCCGGGCATGCAGTGCGGCGGTGAGCCCCGCGACGCCCGAGCCGACAATGACGACGTCTGCGTGAGCAGTCCAGCCAGGATTCGCTGCCTCGAGCCGGGTCACGGACCACCGCCCAGATCTACCGACACATTGTCGATGAGCCGGACGCCATCAATCCGCACGGCAAGGATCAGCCGACCGACGCCACGGGTCGGCGCGTCGAGCAGGTCAGTCCCCGTCACGACGACGTAGTCGATGTCGATGCCCTCTGACTCCAGCACGAACCGCGTGGCGTCGCCCGCGGCGTCGGCACCGGCTGAGGCCGCGGCCTCTCCCGCTGCGAGGGCACGTGGGATCACGGCTGCCTGCTGGCGGGCCTCCGCAGAGAGGTAGCGGTTGCGGCTGCTCATCGCGAGCCCATCCGCCTCCCGCACGGTCGGAACCCCGATCACCTCGACGCGGAAGTCCAGTGCACGCACCATGTCGCTGATGAGCACGAGCTGCTGGTAGTCCTTCTCGCCGAAGAGCGCGATGTCGGGCCGGGTGAGATGCAGCAGCTTGGCCACGACAGTGAGCACGCCCGCGAAGTGACCCGGGCGGCTGGCCCCCTCGAGGATGTCGCCGCGGGCGCCCGGGTCAACCGTGATGCCGAGTCCAGCCTCGCCGTAGACCTCGTCGACGGATGGGGCGAAGACGATGTCGACGGCATTGCGCTCGCACAGCTCGACATCCGCTTCCAACGTGCGTGGGTAGCGATCGAAGTCCTCCCCCGCTCCAAACTGAGTCGGATTGACGAAGTCCGTGACGATGACGCGTCCCTCCGGCAGGCGGCGGCGGGCCTCGCGCATGAGCTCGGCATGCCCGTCATGCAGTGCCCCCATCGTCATCACGACAGCGGTCGACACAGGAGCGGCAGTCACCTCGTCGAGCTCGAGTCGCGTGCGGGCCAGCAGGGTCACGCGCCCTCCTCGGTCAGGATCGCTCGGAGGGACTCGGCATCGAGTGCGCTGAGCGTGCCGGCGGAATGTGCGCGATCGACGGTCGCGAGTGCGAGGGCGCGATAGGTGCGCTCGACATCAGGATCCGGCAACTCCTCGATATGGGCGCGCACCGTCGCATGATCGCCGCGCGCGACCGGGCCTGTGAGCGCGCGGTCTCCCTCGCGCAGGGAGTTGTCGAGAGCCGCCGTGAGGAGGGGTCGGGCGATGCGCTCCGGCTCGGCGACACCGGCAGCCGCGAGGAGGTCGAGTGTCTGCGCGACGAGCGTGACGAGGTGATTAGCACCGTGCGCCAATGCCGCGTGATAAAGCGTGCGCCGGTCGTCGTCTACCTCAACCGGATCGCCACCCATCTCCATGACCAGGGCAGCGGCGACGGACGAGCCCTGCCCGTCGGCCGTCACTCCGAAGGGGCAGTCGTCGAGCCGGTCGAGATCGAGGCTCGTGCCCGTGAAGGTCATCACCGGATGAGCGGCGATCGGGATCACATCGCGCAGCGGCGCAAGGATCCCGAGTCCGTGGCGCCCGGACAGGTGCATGACGATCTGGCCGGCGTGCACGTCTGACGCCAGCGACTGCACCACCCCGACGAGCGCGTCATCAGGCACCCCGAGCACGAGCAGGTCACAGGAGCGCGCCACCTCCGACGGCGAGACGATCGGGACCCCCGGCAGGAGGGCCTCCGCGCGCACACGCGAGATATCGCCGCGAGCCGAGCAGGCGACGACCTCATGTCCCGCACGGCGCAGGGCCGCGCCGATGACGGCACCGGCACGTCCGGTGCCGATGACTCCAACGCGCAGGCGCGGGGGCGGACTCACCACATCGGCAGGGTAGACGTACGCGCCGATGGGGTGGTCACACGTCCCTGCGCAGCCAGCCCACGCCTCCGAGCCGCGCCGGATCACGGAGCCGCAGCGAGGCGAAGTGGAGTTCCACGTCTGCCGCCGGGGGACTGTCACCGAGCGTCACTGCCGGGAGTTCGTGGCGCTGATAGGTCAGCGCCGTGCCCGGCACGGCAGCCACGCAGGCATCGAGCGCGACGTGCGCGGTGAGATTGATGGAGCCATCCGGCACCGGACGCGCCAGTCGCCCCGCGCGATAGCCGGTGAGGGTGGATCCGCGGGTCGCGCCCAGGTGCCCGTAGTCGGTGGCGAGCGCCGTCCCCGCGCCGACGAGTCCGCACATCCACGCCCAGGCGTGGTCACGGGATGCACCCACCTCGGCGCGATCTCCGGTCTCTCGCAGGGGCCACCACCGCTCGAGCCATGACCGCGCCTCGCGCGCATCCACGCCCAGCTCGGCGCACGCCTGGTCATCATCGATCGCCGGCCCGAGCGTCTCGGTGCCATCACGATCGACGAGGACGAGTCGGTCGACACCCGCGCCGTAGCGCTCCACGACGTCGCAGGGGATCTCATCGAGCCACTCATGGGCCATCACCACTCCGCGGACGGGCACATCGGCGAGGTCTGCGGGGACCTCGGCAATAACCGCCTCGATTCCCTGAGCGCGCAGCGGTCGTACATCGATCCCGATCCATCGCGCGCGTGCTGCGAGATCAGCGCACCGCTCGCGCACGAGGGAGAGCAGGCGCCCCTCGCCGCATCCGATGTCGATGATCGTGAGGTCGGGCGGATGGCCCAGGCGATCGTCGACCTCGCGCACCAGATCCGCGATGCGCTCTGCGACCAGCGGGCCCGCAGACGTGGTGAAGTGAGTGCTCGGCTCCTCGTGACCCCAGAAGTCCCGTGAGGCCTCGCGCCACGCACGTGACCAGGTCTGCGTGGTCATCCGGCCAGTCGCGCCAGGCGCATGCGCTCAAGTTCGTCCTGGGCGAGCGGGCGCACGTGATCGGCCGCGAGGTGACGGCCCGCCACCTCCACCGGCCCGGGGGCGATGTCCGCGTGGAGGGAGGCGAGGCCCAGCCGCCTCTCCCACGGGCCCTGGGTCACGCGCACCGACTGGACACGCGCGTGCGGCGCGATCGACGTGCGCAGGGTGAGACGACCGGATCGCGTGGCGATGACCTGCGGCGTGATCGCGCAGGCGAGGGAGCGCCAGGCAAAGGGCGATCGCCACCGAGCGCGCGCGGGTGCGCTGTCGAAGACAAGGTCGTCGACAGCGACGCCGGGGAGCACCTCCGCGATGAGTTGCAGGGCCTGCGCCCTCGGGGCCACCGGGATGAGCACGTCGGGGCGCACCTCATCGCCCTTGACTCCCGCAATGGTCACGGTGACGCGCACCCAGCCCCAGCGCCTCCACAGGAGCGGGGACACGATCGATACGGCGTGCACCCGATCGGGTGGGACCGTGCGCGACTGGGTCGAGAGCAGTCCCCGTCGGATGCGCAGGCCATCAGGCGTGCGGTCGACGCGGAAGCCGTAGTTGGCGAGGAACTCCGTGACCACCGACAGGATCGGCAAGCCACCGGTCACGAGCACGAGGATGAGGCCCGCAGGGCCTTGGGTGAGCACCGTCATGACGAGCAGCACGATGGTCGCGAGCAGTAGAGCCGCCGTGACGGACCGCAGGAGGAGCCCCGCGATGAGTCGCCCCGATGGCATCTGCGCCAAGGGCAACGACGCCTCCTCCTCCTCGACGACCGCACCGCCGCGGGCGAGCTCGAGGATCTGCGCGCGCAACGCCTCGGCTTCGACCCGCGTCAGATAGCGCAGGACGATGCGTGAGTCGCCCGCACCGGCCACCTCAACGCGCACCTCCACGAGTCCGATGAGGCGCGCGAGGAACGGGGCCACGACATCGACACTCTGCAATCGCGAGAGTTGGAGTCGGCGTGCCGAGTGCTGCACCAGGCCGGAGTCCATGCGCAGGTCGCCGTCATCGTCGATCCAGTAGGTCCTCCGCCACCAGGACAGCCACGCCACGATGACAAAGGCGGCGTACCCGATCACCGCACCGGCCACGGCGACGACCACGAGCGGGATGCCCGAGCGCGCGACCGCGCCCGCACCGGGACCGATGAAGAACAGCGCCGCGGCCGGGAGCGCCGGGGCGGCCTGCACGAGCGGGCTGAGCGGGTTGGTGCGGCGAGGCTGCGTCACAGGCCCGCGGTCCTCTCCTCGCCCCGCGCGGCCAACCGGTCGCGCAGGGCCGTGGCCTCCGCGGGCAGTAGGCCGGGGATCGCCGCATCGGTGGTGGCGGCCGCGGTGTGGAGTTGGACGGTGGAGATGCCGAGCCAACGATCGATGGGCCCGGCCTGCAGGTCCACCATCTGCATCCGGCCATACGGCACGATGACGAGCCTGCGCACGAGGATGCCGCTCACCACGAGCAGGTCGTCATCACGCTCGGCGTAGCCGAAGGACCTCACTCGACGGCCGATGATCCACCAGGACCAGGCCAAGACGATCACCGCAACCGCGGCGTAGGCCGCAAGCCAGGCACGATGCAATGGGCTCAACGCGAGGATCACTCCCACAGCGACGACCACGACGTAGGCCAGGAGCAGCGTGACCCGGCGGGCGGTGGCGAGTCGCGGCGAGACGGGGGTCCAGCCGGCCTGCGGCGGCGCGAAAGCGTCACCCGCGTGCTCCATGGCTCCACTCTCGCACGCGCCTGCCGGCGTGGCATGCTGCCGGCATGACCGAGGCGACCATCGGCACCGGGATGGCTCCCGCCGACATCACCCTCGACCTCGGCGACCTCCACCCCTCCGGCCACGGTGCGCTCCAGATCAGGTGCCGCATTGAGGGTGACCGTGTCGTGTACGCCGATCCTGCACCGGGCCTGCTGCATCGCGGCGCGGAGAAACTGCTCGAGGCCCGGGACTACCGCCAGGCCCTCATGCTGGCCAACCGCCATGACTGGCTCGGTGCCGCCGTCTCGGAGATCGCGCTCGCGACTGCCGTCGAGGAGTTGCTAGGGATCGAGGTCCCGCCGCGCGCGGTGTGGCTGCGCACGTTGCTGTGCGAGGTCAACCGCGCCTCCGCCGCGCTGCTTCACCTCGCAGGCGCCGCGACGATGCCCCCGCGCGGTGCATCCGCGACGCGCGCCCCCGGCATCGCTGCCCGTGAAGCGTGGCTGCGCTTCCTGGAGGCCATGAGCGGTGGTCGCGTGCACCCGATGGTGACGCGCATCGGCGGCCTCGCCCACGACGCTCCCGAGGATGGGGGTGCTTTGATCGCCGAGGCCGTCGCGCTCACGCGTGCGCAGATGCCGGCGGTGCTCGAGGCAATCGCGACCGCCATCCCCGAGGGCATTGCACCCCTCGATCGCGCATCGGCAGAGCGCTGGGGTGTCGGAGGGCCGGTGGCCCGTGCCAGTGGGCTCGATGAGGACCTCCGACGCGACGCACCCTCGCTCGCCTACGCCGAACTCGCCGATGTCGTGCGCGTGGTGACGGCATCCGAGGGCGACGCACTCGCCCGCTATCGCGTGCTTGCCGAGCAGGTCGTGGCCGATCTCGACGTGATCGAAGCCTGCTGGGGCCGTGTCCCCGACGGTCCCATCGACGTGCGCCTGCCCAAGGTCGTGCGCGCACCCGAGGGTGCGGCGTACTCCTGGCTGGAGTCGGCCATGGGGCCTAGCGGCTCCTACGTCGTGTCCGCGGGCGGCATCACGCCGTGGCGGGTGCGACTGCGGACCGCGTCGTACGCCAATGTGCAAGCGATGGGCGCTGCCCTGCCGGGCACGTCACTCGCGGACCTGCCCGCGGCGGTCGGATCGTTCGTCTTCGTGGCGGGCGATCTCGACCACTGAGGGTGTGACTTCAGCCCTTGCCGTGCTCGCGGAGGTAGGTGGCGAAGCGTGCGCGCAGCAGCGCCTCGGTGTCCTCGTCGATCTGGGGGTTGTCGCCGAACATCTGCTTGAAGGCCCTGATCGACTCGATGATGGTGCCTCCGGTCGATCCGAGGTCACCGCCTTCGCCTTCGATGGCCACCATGCCGGGCATGTGGGAGTAGACATCGACGAAGAAGCCAAGGTCGAGTCGGTGCTCCGCGACATGGAAGGCGCGCTGGCGCAACTCGTCGAAAGGCAAGTCCTCCAGGGGCGCATCAGTCATGGCAGCACTCTAGTGGGCGCCGACCTAGTAGGCGTCGAGCGAGTCAACGTGCGTCGTCACCGTCACGGAGTCGGCACAGGTTCTCCAGCCAGAGCGCGGCACCCACCAGGACGACGCAGGCAATGACACTGACCATGGCCGCCGCGAAGGACGCCGATCCCGTCGGGGTGTCCCTCACGCCGATGAGCCCGAGCGCGATGCCCAGGTAGAACCCGCCGATGAGTGCACCCGTCCGCGATGCGGCCAGGGCGAGTGCTGCCGTGCGGGCGGCCACGAGCGGTGGCATCCGCTTATCGGGGCCGGGGCGACGGGCCGCTGCCGGTGCACCCATGACGGGGGCGGGACCCGCCTTGGGCTTCTCCCCGAGACGCCCGCGGCTCAACACCGTCCAGCCCAGGACGCCGAGGGCAAGGACCCACAGCGCCACGGCCGCGAGCCACGGCACGCCCAGGATGCGACCGCTGACGCGCTCTACGACGTCGACAAGCACCCAGCCCACGGCGAGGGCGATAGCGGCGATCGCCACGAGGGGCACCCAGCGCGTCTGCTTCATCAGCGAGCACTCTGCGGAATCGTGAGGATGAGGTCCGTGCGCGGCGAGACGCCACTGCCATCGAGGGAGAGGTCGGCGACCGGACCCTGCGGGAGCACCGCGTGGGAGTCGGCGTCGAGCCAAGGCACGCACACGAAGGCACGTTCGTGCGCGCGCGGGTGCGGCAGCGTCAGCGCGGGGTCGTCGAGGATCACGTCGGCGTAGGCGATGACGTCCACGTCGAGAGTGCGCGGTCCCCAGCGCACCTCGCGCACGCGATCATGCTCGGCCTCCACCCGCTGACAGGCGCTGAGCAGCTCATGCGGTGAGAGGGTCGTCTCGATGATGGTCACCGCGTTGAGGAAGTCCTCCTGGTCGGGGCCACCCACCGGAGCTGTCTCGTAGACACCCGAGACCGCAACGATGTCGATCCCCGCGGCGGCAAGTGAGTCGAGAGCACCCTGCAGGTGGGCTAGGCGGTCGCCGAGGTTGGAGCCGACCGACAGCACCGCGCGGCTCACTCCCGCTCCCGCACGATGCGCAGCACGACATCGCTCGCGGGCACGCCCACGGGCGCCTCGGGCTTGTGCAGCGAGATCTCCACCGCCTGCACCCCGGGGAAGGCGAGGCAGCGGGCTGCGATGCGCTCGGCGAGGGTCTCGATGAGGTCGACCGGCTCTCCCGCGAGCTCCGCGTGCACCGCCTGTGCCACCTGCGAGTAGTCCACGGTGTCGTCGAGGTCGTCGCTTCCCGCGGCGCGACGCGTATCGACCGCGATGGTGACGTCGGCGATGAAGGGCTGGCCCGTGAGTCGCTCGGACTCCAGTACGCCGTGGTGGCCACGGGCTCGGATCCCACGGACCTCGATGAGGTCCCGACCTGCTCCGGGGACGAGTGCCGTCACGATGACTCCCTCCATGCTCGTGCGACCAGAGCAGCGTCGCGACTG
>JBIKKK010000244.1:0-2794 GCA_044360385.1 Candidatus Nanopelagicales bacterium | reverse complement strand
GCAGAGCCTTGGCGCACAGCGCCCGCACCTTGCCCGGGGTGTCCATGCCCTCGAGGGTGGTGAGGTCCACCATCGAGATCGCCAGGTCGATTGCGCGCTCTTTGCTCGCCGCCTTGATCGAGCGGGCGGCCAGCATGGCCGCGCGCGCCTCAGCACCCACCTGATCGACTCCCGGCAGGCCGTGGAGGAATCCGCGCAAGGTCGCGTCGCTCGACGTGACGTCAGCAGCGAGGGTGGCGGTCACCTCACCAGCCTAGTCCCGGGTGCGCGCGTACATCACGAGGTCGTGGTGGCGCCCATCCGCCCTCAACTGGGCCCCGCGCAGGATCCCCTCGCGGTGGAACCCCGCCTTCTCCAGACTGCGCTGTTCCGCGACGTTGTCCACATCCGTGCTGGCTTCGACGCGGTGCGCGCTCGCCAGGAGGTGATCGGCGAGGAGTCGCTGTGCGAGCGAGCCCCAACCCTGACCACGCCACTGCGGCGCGAGGGCGATTCCCATCGACCACGCTCGTGAGCCGACCGTGGGGCCGTAGTGGACCGCATGCCACGACATCGTGCCGATGATGTCGTCATCGACGACGATCACGGCCCGGTGGTGCTCACCCGGCACGGTCTCGCCGTCGTCCCACGCATCCCATTCGGACGAGTCGTCGGGGCAGTCATCCGTCTCACTCCGGGATCGAATGACGCAGGCCTGACCGTCGACCTCGACCGAGGCGATCATGCGGCCCCGAGTCTCTCGGGCACGGCGGCGGCGAGGCGATCCAGAGTGGCCTCCGCGTCCTCGCGTGCAATGGCAAGTCCGGCGCCGTCGACGCGACGTACCACTTCGAGATAGCACTTGACCTTCGGCTCGGTCCCGCTCGGACGCACGATGACACGTGCCCCCGGCAGGCGCAGGAGGATGCCGTCGGTGGGCGGGAGCCCGTCGTAGCCCATCGCGAGATCGACTGCCTCCTCGACGGGCATGCCCGCCAGGTCGGCAGGCGGATTCACCCGCAAGCCCTCTACCGCGGCCGCGATGAGCTCGGGCGAGGGCAGCCGCAGCGACACCTGACGCGTGGCGTGAACTCCGTGGCGCAGCGCTAACTCGTCGAGCACATCGAAGACGGTGCGGGCTTCGGCGTTGAGGGCAGCGACGAGCTCGAGTGCCAGCAACGCCGCGGTGATGCCGTCCTTGTCGGTCACATGGCGAGGGTCGACGCAGTAGCCCAGCGCCTCCTCGTAGCCGTAGCCGAGATCGGGCACCCGCGAGATCCACTTGAATCCCGTGAGGGTGGTGGCGTAGGGGACCCCGGCCTCCTCGGCGATCTTCTGGAGCATGGTCGATGAGACGAGCGACGCGGCCATCGTGCCCGTGAAACCACCGCGGCGCAGCAGCCACCAGCCCAGGAGCCAGCCGACCTCGTCGCCGCTGAGCGCGACCCACGAGCCCGGCACGTGTGCATCGGCGTGCGCGGGCCTGCCGTGGGGGACGCCGACGACGAGCGCACAGCGATCCGCGTCGGGATCCGTGGCGATGATGAGGTCGACGTTGATGCGGCGGCCCTGCGCGAGGGCTAGGTCGAGGGCGCCCGGCTCCTCCGGGTTGGGGAAGACGACCGTGGGGAAGTCGGGATCGGGATCGCGTTGCTCCACCACGGTGAAGGGCGCGGGGAACCCGGCCCGGATGGCAGCCTCCTGCAGCACCGTCGAACCCACTCCGTGCATCGCGGTGTGCAGGCTCACGACATCGCGCGGGGTGTCCCGCTGCGGCACGCGAGCAGCCTGCGCGACGTAGTCCTCGACGATGTCATCGCCGAGAGTGATGTGGTCATCCGATCGAGGCAGCTGCGCAAGTGGCCCCACCGCGGCGATGAGCTCTGCGATCTCGGCGTCGGCGGGTGGCACGATCTGTCGCCCATCCCCGAGATAGACCTTGAGGCCGTTGTCCTGTGCGGGGTTGTGGCTCGCCGTCACCATGAGACCCGCGTCGGTGCCGAGTGCGCGCACGGCGTAGGCGAGGACCGGGGTGGGTAGGGGGCGTGGGAGGACCAGGGCCTTCACGCCGGCTCCCGCGAGGACCTCGGCGCAGTCGCGCGCGAACTCAGCCGACATGTGCCGGGCGTCGAAGCCGATGACCGCGGCGGGGTGCTCGTGATGGGCAAGGAGGTACGCCGCGATCCCGGCCGCGGCGCGAGACACGGTGACGCGGTTCATGCGGTGGGGTCCCGGCCCCATGCGGCCGCGCAGTCCAGCCGTGCCGAAGGTGAGCGGCCCGCGGAACGCGTCGGCGATCTCCGCTCTCGCGGTTGCATCACCGGCAGCGGCCGCGTCGATGAGCGCGCGCAGAGCCTCGCGTGTCGCGGGATCGGGGTCGTCGCTGAGCCACTCCTCAGGTGAGACCGGTGCGACGCCCACTACATCCTCCGGATCACCTGGGAGAGCAAGGACCCCATGCGTGCGGCGGAGGCATTGCCGGCGGCGAGCACCTCCTGGTGGCTGAGTGGCTCCCCCGTCATGCCGGCGGCGAGATTGGTGACGAGAGAGAGGCCAAGGATCTCCATCCCGGCCTCGCGGGCCGCGATGGCCTCCGGCACCGTCGACATCCCCACGAGCGTGCCGCCCATGGCTCGCACCATGCCGATTTCCGCGGGCGTCTCGTACTGCGGTCCGAGGAACTGCGCATAGACACCCTCGTCGAGGCTGGGGTCGATGTCCTGGGCGATCGCGCGCAGTCGAGCCGAGTAGAGGTCCGTCATGTCGATGAACGTCGCACCGCGCAGGGGCGTGACACCGAAGAGGTTGAGGTGGT
>JBIKKK010000067.1:0-10396 GCA_044360385.1 Candidatus Nanopelagicales bacterium | reverse complement strand
GAAGATGTAGAACTCCGCCTCGGGACCGAAGTAGACCGTGTCGGCGAGGCCGGTGGACGCCAGGTAGGCCTCGGCCTTGGCCGCGATGCCGCGCGGGTCGCGGCTGTAGGGCTCATCCGTGAAGGGGTCGAGGATCGAGTGGTTGATCACGAGGGTCTTGGCTGCGCGGAAGGGATCCACGAAGGCGCTTGTGGGATCCGGCATGAGCTTCATGTCCGACTCGTGGATGGCCTGGAAGCCACGGATGGACGAGCCGTCAAACATCAGCCCATCCGTGAAGGCATCGACGTACGACGTTGCCGGCACATTGAAGTGCTGCATCACGCCGGGTAGGTCAATGAAGCGGACATCGACGAACTCGACGTCCTGGTCCTTCATGTACTTCAGGACCTCATCTGCGTTCTTGAACATGACACCTCCTGCGGTCACCCGCGATATCGATCGCCTCGGGGCTGGCGCGCCGGCCCTCGAACGGCGGTTGCCGTTGGCCAGGACGCTAGGCCGAGGGGATTTCTCGACCGTGTACCCCGTGTTTCGCTCGTGTTACGGGGTCGCGAGGCCGATCCCGGGGCGAGCCCCTAGCGTGGAGGGGTGACCACACCAGCCACACCAGGCCCGGGAGTTCCGGCCAGCCTGGGGCGCCGGGCTGGAGCCATCGCCCTCGACTGGCTGCTGGCGCTGCTGCTCGCCCGTCTCGTGCCGGGTGCGGAGTACGGCAGCGGCGACTATGCGCTTGCCACCCTGGCGATCTTCGCCTTCGAAATCATCATCCTTACCTGGCTCACCGGATCCAGTTTCGGCCAGCGCATCCTCGGCATCGCCGTCGTGTCCGAGATGGGAGGCCGTCTGGCGCTGTGGCGCATCATCGTGCGCACCGCACTCATCTGCATCGTTATTCCCGCGCTCGTCTACGACTCGCAGCGTCGGGGCCTCCAGGACCTCGCGGTGGGCTCGCGCGTGGTCATGCGCACGAGCATTGGCATGTCCCGCTAGATCAGTCCCGCATTGCTGATGTGCGGAACTTTTAGCCCCGCATTGCTGACGTGCGGAGCCTTTAGCCCCGCATTGACTTCGGGATCTTGCCGCCCTTGGGCAGCGGTCCCTTGGGAATCGGCACGGGCGAGTCCTTCTTGCTGAAGGCATCCAGGCGACGGCGTACGTCGTTGACCTCGGCCGGGCGCAGAGCACGCGGCAGCCTGTTGAGCTCGCGCTGGACCTTCGCGACGGAGAGTTGGTCGGCATCGGTGCCGACCTGGATCTCGTAGATCGGCACCTCGGGAAGCCAGCGTGCCGTCTTCTTGCGCTCGTTGGCGAGTAGGTGCGTCACGCGCTGCGCAGGTCCCTCGCCAACGAGAATGACGCCCGGGCGCCCGACCACGCGCGAGACAATGTCGGAATTCTTGGTGACCGCGACGGCCGGGGTGATGCTCCAGTTACCACGCATCTGCTGGATGACGGCCACGGCCGCGCCCGCCTGCCCCTCGATCTGGGAGTAGGCGGCATTCATGGCACGCCTGCTGAACCAGTACGTCATGGCAAGCAGGCCCACGGGCAGGCCGACCAGCAGACCGGTGAGCCAGTTGAGGAAGAACGACACCGGCACGGCGACGATGGCTGCCGCACCGAGGAAGATGGCGAGCATCTCCAGGCCCACCCAGGGGTGGACCTTGCGCGTGAGCTTGAAGTTCTCCCTGAGGGAGCTGAGATACCCGCGCAGCTTGGACATACAGGAAGGGTATCGACCGAGCCAGGGAGGCCCTACATGCCCGTGGGGGGCACGACCCGGACCGCGTCGCCGGGCCGGATCGGCCCCGGGCGCTCGACCCACGCCGTGATGCCCCGTAGGTCCCAGGCTGCCTTGGGGAAGCGCTGCGGCGAGCTGCCGTAGCGCGCCTCGACCATCCGCCCGGCAATGGTGCAGGGCGTGTTGAATCCGCCCGTCATGAGCACGGCGCCGCTGGCGAAGACCAGCCGTGAGAGGGGCGCCAGGGCGGTGAGGCCGAACAGCCCCTCGGTGCAGATGTTGTCAGCGATGGTCCCCGCCGCAAGCTCATCGATGTCGAGCGCCTCGGCGATGGCGGCGAGCTCGGCGAGATCCACGATGGAGAGTTGCCGATGATTGCGGATCTCCGTGCCGCGGGAGAAGACCTCCTTCTGCCGCACGTCGGAGGACATCGTCACCCCGTGGTGGCGGTCACCGATCGCACCGCCCCAGTCGAGCTGTAGCTCCGCGACAGGCTCGGGGACCTCGGCGCCCGCGGGCCAGATATGCACCGCTGCGACGAGGCCTTCACTCATGCGGAGCGGCCGGTCTCGCGTGCGGCCGCTGCGTCGGCGTAGAGCCGGCCTGCGCGGTAGCTTGAGCGGACGAGTGGTCCGCTCATGACGCCTACGAAGCCGATGGCACGCGCCCGGTCGGCCCACGTGACGAAGTCATCCGGTGCGACCCAGCGTTCGACCGGGTGGTGACGCGGGGTGGGGCGCAGGTATTGCGTGATGGTGATGAGATCGCAGCCGGCTGCGCGCAGGTCCACAAGCGCCTCATCGACCTCCTCATCGGTCTCGCCCAGGCCGAGGATGAGGTTGCTCTTGGTGATGAGGCCGGCGGCGCGCGCCTGGGTGATGACATCCAGACTGCGCTCGTAGCTGAAGGCAGGTCGCACCCGCTTGAAGACGCGGGGCACGGTCTCGAGGTTGTGCGCCAGCACGGCCGGGGAGGCGGCGAACACCTCGCCGAGTTGATCGGCGCGTCCGTTGAAGTCGGGGATGAGCACCTCGACCGGGCATATTTCGCCGACCAGGCGCACGGTCTCGGCGTAGAGCCATGCGCCGCCATCGGGCAGGTCGTCGCGGGCAACACCGGTGATGGTGGCGTAGCGCAGCCCCATGGTGCGCACCGACTCCGCGACGCGACGGGGCTCATCGCGGTCGAGCTCAGCGGGCTTGCCGGTATCGATCTGGCAGAAGTCGCATCGTCGCGTGCACTGCTCCCCGCCGATGAGGAACGTCGCCTCGCGGTCCTCCCAGCATTCGTAGATATTGGGGCAGCCTGCTTCCTGGCATACCGTGTGCAGCCCTTCGCTCTCCACCAGGGACCGCACCGCGGTGTATTCCGGGCCGGTGCGCAAGCGTGTGCGAATCCACTCGGGCTTGCGCTCGATGGGAGTGGCGGAGTTGCGCACCTCCAGCCGCAGCAGCTTGCGCTCGGTCACGACGCCACTCCTACAGCCGAGAGCTCGGATACGGCGTGCCGCTCGACGATGGGCAGCATCTCCGCGACGGTGACGTCGCGTCCGAGCTCGCGCGACAGGCTCGTGACGCCCGCGTCACGGATGCCACACGGCACGATGCGGTCGAACGCTCCCATGTCGCAGTCGCAGTTGAGCGCGAAGCCATGGAGGGTGACCCCTCGGGAGACCCGGACGCCGATCGCGGCGACCTTGCGATCAGGTCCGTGGTCATCAGCGAGGACCCATACCCCGCTCCGGCCGTCGACGCGTGCCGTCTCGAGGCCGACTTCGGCGCACGAGTCGATGAGCGCCTGCTCGATGCGGCGCACATGCGCGACGACGTCGAGTGGCATGGGAAGGCGCACGATGGGGTATCCGACGAGCTGCCCGGGGCCGTGCCAGGTGATCTTGCCGCCGCGGTCCACGTCGACGACCGGTGTCCCGTCGAAGGGCCGATCGAGTGGTTCGGTACGTCGGCCCGCGGTGTATACGGCCTCGTGCTCGAGGAGTATCAGGGTGTCGGGTGCCTCGCCCGCGGCGACCTCGTCGTGGATGCGCCGCTGGAGTTCCCAGGCGGCCCCGTACTCCCAGGGGTCGGATCCGAGACGCGTCACCGTGAACACATGTGAAGCGTAGCCTGAGGCGGTACCGTCACCGCAGGCTCCGTCAGCGGGCCACTGATGAGGAGGTCCACTGTGGGGCGCGTGTCGACGTGGGCCATCCGCCGACCGCTCTTTGCGGTCCTCGCATGGGTGATTGCTCTTGCGGCCGTCGCATTTCTCGCGACGGCATTCAAGGGGACATTCAACGACTCGTTCTCGCTGCCCAACACCCAGTCGGCCCTGGCGCAGAGCTTCCTCACCGACGTCTCGCCCAAGAATGCCAACACGAATTCGGCGAACGTCGTCTGGTCTCCCACCAGCGGCACGGTCAACGACGAGGCGGTGAAGTCCGAGGTCGATGCCCTACTCACCAAGGTGGCGACCGTTGAAGGCGTGAAGTGCATCACCTCGCCCTACGACAAGACATACGGACCCGACTGCCCCAAGAAGGAACCGGTCTCAGTCCCCTTCCCTCCCGGCACGCCGGAGGACTTCCAAAAGGAGGTGAACGAGGCCTTCGCCAACGGCACCACCGATGTCACCTACCCCGAAGGCACGCCGGAGGACGTCGAGCAGCAGCTCAACGACCTCCTCAACGCCAATGCGGCGGCCATGGAGGCGACATCGACGATCAGCAAGGACGGCAAGGTCGCCTACGCCGTCGTCGACTTCAAGGGCGAGGCGAACTCGGTGGCCAGCCCCGAGCAGGCCAACGAGTTCATCGCGATCATCGAGGCGGGCACCACGTCGACGCTCGCTGTGGGCGCCTCGGGCCAGATCCTCACCGCGGCCGGCGGGGGAGCGGATTCGAGCGAGGCCATCGGCATCCTCGCGGCGATCGTCATCCTCGTCGTCGTCTTCGGGAGCCTCGTCGCGGCCGGGCTTCCCATTATCGTCGCCATCACCGGCTTGGTGATCGGCCAGTTGCTGATCCTCCTGGTCGCTCGTTTCCTTGACGTCGCCTCGTTCGCCCCCCAACTGGCGTCGATGATCGGCCTCGGCGTCGGCATCGACTACTCACTGTTCATTCTCAACCGATTCCGGCAGGACACCCTCGAGGGCAAGGACCCCAAGGAGGCCATTGCCACGGCGATGCGCACCGCCGGCCGGGCCGTGCTGTTTGCGGGAAGCACGGTGATCGCCGCCCTGCTTGGCTTGTTCGTTCTCCGCGTGAGCTTCTTCTACGGCCTCGCGATCGCGGCAGCGGTCACGGTGCTCGTCATCATGCTCGCCGCGCTCATCCTCCTGCCTGCCATCGTGAGCCTCCTCGGCAAGCACACGCTGGGCGCGCGCATGCCATGGGCGCGCCACCCCCGCCTCAAGCCCCTGGACCAAAGCCGCTGGGCCGGCTACGGCAGGCTGCTGCAGAAGGCTCCGTGGCTCTTCGCGATCGCTGCCCTCGGCATCCTCATCGGTTTGGCCGTCCCCGCGGCCTCCATCCAGCAGGGCTTCCCCGACAACGGAAGCTCACCGCCCGGTTCGCCGGCCCGTGTGGGATTCGACCTCATGTCGGAGGGCTTCGGACCCGGAGTCAATGGGCCCTTCTTCCTCGCGGTGACGCTGCCGCTGCCCCTGGACGACAGCGTGCTGGGGAAGGTCATCGACGACGTAGCGGGCACGGAAGGTGTCGCGTCGACGATCCCCAACAAGGACATGCTGCCGCTGTATTCGACGGCCACGATCGGTGGCAAGGACAGCCCCTACAGCCAGAGCGGCCTCGTCACCAGCCTCCTTGTCCAACCGACCACGTCCCCGGACGACCCGGCGACCAACGCGCTCCTGGATCGCCTGCGCACGGAGACTGCGGCCAAGGTCGCCAAGACCGGTGCGGCGATCTACGTCGGTGGCGCGCAGGCGGTCAGCGATGACTTCACCCAGGTGCTCGTCGACGTCCTGCCCCTCTTCCTCTTCGTCGTCATCGGCCTTGGCTTCATCGCACTGTTCCTGCTCTTCCGCTCGTTTGTCATCCCACTCACCGCTGCCATCACCAGCCTGCTGAGCTTCTTTGCGGCACTGGGCATCACCGTCGCTGTCTTCCAGTGGGGTTGGGGTGCGAGCCTCATCGGGGTTTCCACGACCGGCCCGATCCTGCCCTTCCTACCGATCATGGTCTTCGCGATCCTGTTTGGCCTCTCCATGGACTACGAGGTCTTCCTTGTCTCGCGTATGCAGGAGGGCTGGCATGAGACGGGCGACAACCGGGAAGCCGTGCGCCATGGACTCGCGGGATCCGGCAAGGTGGTCGTGGCCGCAGCTCTCATCATGAGCTCGGTCTTCCTTGCCTTCGTGCCCGTCCCCAACGACACGATTAAGCTCTTCGGCGTAGCACTGGCTTCTGCCGTGCTCATCGACGCCTTCATCGTGCGTCTCGTCCTCGTCCCCAGCGTCATGTCGATGATCGGCAAGGCGAACTGGTGGCTGCCGCGCTGGCTCGCCAAGCGCATTCCCAACATCAGCGTCGAGTGATTCCCGACCTGCCGCCGGGCGCCGTAGCGGTCATCTTCCACTCGATGAGGCGCACCGATCCCGATGGATCGGGTGGGTTGTCCGATGCCGATGGTTACGCCGCGATGGCTGCGCGCATGGATGCGCTCGCCGCCGAGCAGCCCGGCTATCTCGGCGTGCGCTCGGTGCGCGATGGGGTCGAGGGGATCACGGTCTCCTACTGGCGCGACGACGCCAGTGCTCGCGCGTGGAAGACCGTGGCCGAGCACGCGGAGGCCCAGGCACGAGGGCGGCAGGACTGGTACGCCGAGTACGACGTGATCGTCGCCGAGGTCATCCGCGCGTACCACCGACCCTGAGGAGGGTTTTCGCCAGTAGTCGCGACTTTTCCGCGTAAGGAAGTCTCGATAAGTGGCGAAAAGCGGGCGACGTCAGGAGTCGGGATCGCCGCCGGTATTCGAGGTGATGTTGCGCAGGATCGATTTGCCGTCGAGCTGATCGGAGCGCGCGGGGGCAAGCACTATGCGGGAATTTCCCCCACGGGCAGGCGGGTCTCCTCGACATCGCCACCCACGCGCTCGATCCGGTACGCCGCAGGCCCAGTCTCGGCATCGACGTCGAGGTCGGCGATGACCCGGACCGCCTGGTCTCCCTCGTAGAGGATCCCAATGCGGTCGTCCGTGGCGTAGGAGGTGGGCAGCAGGCCGTCGCCCACCACGCGCTGGAGCAGTGGTCGGCGCTGCTCCTCGCTGTCGTAGTGGACGCCGTTGCCATAGGGGAGCAGCGCGAGCCCATCGGTCACGACCCGCAGGGTCGGGCCGAAGGAATCAGTGGGACCGCCGACGTGCCAGCAGATGGAGCCGGCGCTCACTCCCGCGAGAATCGTGCCGCGATCCCAGGCTGCGCGCATGGCGGTATCGACACCGTGCAGTCGCCACAGCGCGAGGAGGTTGGCGACGCTGCCGCCGCCAACCCACACGAGGTCGGAGCGGGCGAGCACCTCCTCGGGGTCGCGGTTCG
This sequence comes from Candidatus Nanopelagicales bacterium, assembly GCA_044360385.1. Classification (GTDB taxonomy): domain Bacteria; phylum Actinomycetota; class Actinomycetes; order S36-B12; family S36-B12; genus Mxb001. The sequence continues at coordinate 3,099 of JBIKKK010000067.1, read as the reverse complement.
GCATGGTGAAGAGCGCGAGATGGTCGACATCGCAGCCCAGTGCGCCCAGCGCGGCGTAGGAGCGAGAGAGGTAGGACGAATCGTCGCCGCTTGCCGTCATCACCAGACATACGCGCGGCCGCTCGGCCCCGGTGAGCCGCAACGCCTCAAGCATGAGACCGCCGGGGCGCATCACCCCCCACCGATCCGTGGCGAGGAAGCCTCCGCTTGTCGCGAGGATTCGGCGGGTCGTCATGACGCCTCCTGGGGGATGTCGATTGCGGATTCGAGACCGAGGTCCTCGAGCACGGCGTCAGCAGCCCGGCGTCCGCTCACAAGGGCGCCCTGGATCGACGAGGTGTCACGGTGGTCCCCGGCGACGTAGGTGCCCGCGCCCAGTCGCACGGGGCGCCGCATGTCGAGGGGCACGGGCATGGCTGGCAGTGCGTAGGGGATGGGGTACGTCGCGATGAGCTCCCAGCGCGATGTCGGGACGCCGTAGAGCCAGCCGAGATGGTCGCGCACGGCGGCCTCGTGCGCGCTGCTCTCGCGGACACCGAGTGCCGATGCCGAGACGAGGGCGCTGCCGGGTGGTGCGTACCCCGGTGCCGCGTGCGTGAGGACGACCGTGTTGATCACAGGACCGCGTCGCGCGCCGTCCAAGGTGAGGACGGCCTCGCCGTCGGCGAGCCGCGAGGCATCACCATCGGGTCGGTAGTACCACGTCGTCACGGAGCGCGGCGCGGGTACGCGCATCTCGGGGAGCAGCCGGCGTGCGGCCTGGGGATCCGCAGCGACGATGACGGCATCCGCCTCGAGAATGCCGCCACCTTCGAGCACGACTGCGCGCGATGAGACGGAGGCGACCGGTGTCTCCAATCGCACATCGAGTCCCGCGGCGAGTTGCTCGGGGATCCGCTGCATGCCCCGAGCGGGCACGGAGGGAGTCCCCTTGACGAAGGAGCGCAGCACGAGGTCGAGGAATCGCCGTGATGTGGTGAGGTCGGACTCGAGGAAGACCCCGGCCAAGAAGGGGCGCAGCAGGCGCTCCATGAGCTTGCGGTCGGCTCCCGCTCGACGCAGGGCCTCTGCGCTGGTGATGTCGGGCTCGGTGCGCAGGTGCGCGGGGGAGCGCACCGCCCGCGAGACGGCGTACCCCGCGAAGCGCGCGGTGGAGACGGGGGAGCCAATGCGCGCGAGGAGGGACGGGACAGCCCAGCTGGGCTCGCGCCGCGGGTCGGCGATGCGCGCGACCTGCCTGCGCCCCCGGGGCCGGAGCACCACGCGCGCACCCGCCACGAAGGGGCGCAGGTCGAGTGCTTCGTAGTCGAGCACGCGCTGGCCTTCGGGATACGCCGGGTTGTAGAGCTGGAAGCCGCGGTCGAGACGGAAGCCGTCGACGACATCGGTGCGCATGCGTCCACCCACCGCGTCGGATGACTCGAGGATCGTGACCGGGACTCCGAAAGCCTGCAGGCGCCGTGCGGCGGCGAGACCACTGAGGCCTGCGCCGACCACGATCACGGACATGGCGCTCACGCTAGTCGCCTGTGGATAAGTCGGAGCACGCGACCGCCACCTGCGGGCACGATGCCCGCATGACGACCACCACCATCACGACACTGCTCGCCCTGCCGCCCGATCTCGTCGAGCGCGATCGCGTGCGACGACAGGCCCTGCGGGTTGGGGCCGTGCGACACGAGGGCCTCGCGCCGTTGCGGGAGGTCGCCTTCGCCGGCGAGGGCCTCGCGCTGATGTGGGAGGTGCCCGGGGAGCGAGAGGGGATCGGACCCGGCGACGGCGTCCTCGCCGCACTCGCCCCGGTGGCGGCGGGGCTGGCGCTGTTGCACGATGCGGGACTCGCCCACGGCGGTGTCAGCGAGGCCAACGTGCACGTGCAGGCGGGTCGCGGCGTCCTCTCCGGTTGGCGACCGGGAGGCACCCCCGAGGGCGATGTCGCAGCCCTCGTCGCCCTGATCGATTCGTTCCTACCTTCTGCATCGGTCGGCGCGGAGATCGCCCAGATCCTCATTGCGGGGTCCGATCCCGATCCTGCTGCTCGGCCCACGATGGCGCGCATCGCCGCAGCCCTGGATCGCGCCGCCGTCTCGTCCGGCAGGGCGGCAGAGCCGCCCCTGTCGGGCCACACCGCACCTCCCATCTCTCCACCGGCACATCGTCGAGCGCGCGTGGTCCACGAGGGCGAGGCATCTACGTCGTCACTCCGCGCTGTCGCCTCGCCCGCGCCGAAGGCCCCGACCGACCCGGTGAAACATCCCCGTGGCAGGGGGAGGCACGCGGTGTCGTCAAGCCCACGTGCAGCAACAGTTGTGAGCATCCGGCTGCCCTGGCGCTGGGGAGTCGCCCTCGCCGGTGTTGCCGCGGCGGCGTTCCTGGGGATGTCGGCCCTGGGGTCCGCGGGGTCAGCCCAGGAGATCTGCCCGGCAGTGTCGGCTAAGCCCGGCGGGCCGGCGGAGCCGCCCCTGTCGGGCTCCTCTGCGTGGAGTTCGCTCGTGCAGCAGGCGGTGGGCGACTAACTTCCGGCGACGGCCTGCTTGATCGCAGAGTCGATCGTGGGATCGCTCCAGGTGAAGCCGTCGCCCTCGAGCACCTTGGGAAGCACGCGCTGACTGCCGAGCACGTCCTGTGAGAACTCCCCGAGTGCGATCTTGAGCGCGAAGGCAGGGACGGGCAGGACGGTGGGGCGGCCCAGCACCCGACCCATCGCCGCGGTGACCTCAGCATTGGTCACGGGAGTGGGGGCGGTGAGATTGACGGGCCCTGCGTACTTCGCGTCCTCGAGCAGCGCGATAAGCGCGGCGATCTCGTCGCGCATCGAGATGAAGGACCAGTACTGCGAGCCGGAGCCGACCTTGCCGCCGAGCCCTGCCTTGAAGATCGGCATGAGTCGCTTCCAGGCACCGCCCTTGGAGCTGACGACCAGGCCGGTGCGCGCGAAGGGCACGCGGATTCCCGCGTCGACGGCGAGTTGCGCCGACGCCTCCCACTGCGCCACGACATCCGCGAGGAAGCCCGCGCCCTGGGGGGATTCCTCGGTGACGGCCCGGTCACCCGTGTCGCCGTAGTAGCCGATGGCGGAACCGCATACGAGTACGGATG
>JBIKKK010000066.1:0-10412 GCA_044360385.1 Candidatus Nanopelagicales bacterium | reverse complement strand
CAGCGTCAGCGGATCGTCGCCGAGGTGCGCGTCGCGCAGCCGCTCGATGCCGAGCAGGAGCGGCGCCTTGCCGAGGCGCTCAGCGCCCTCAAGGGACGCCGGGTCCGCCTCAATGTCGCGATCGATCCCGCCGTCCTTGGCGGAGTCCACGTCACCGTGGGCGACGAGGTGATCGACGGCACGGTCTCAGCACGACTCGAACAAGCCCGGCGCACGATGCTCGGCTGATCGACACACACCCAGTCACACACCCAGTCACACAGTCAGGCAAGCGAAAGATGTCGCCGAGAGCGACCGAAGAAGGAGAGCAGGCACCATGACGGAGCTGACGATCCGGCCGGACGAGATCCGGAGCGCGATCGAGCGAAACGTCGCGTCGTACTCGCCCACCACGGCCCGCGAAGAGGTCGGCCGCGTGATCGAGACAGGCGACGGGATCGCTCGCGTCGAGGGTTTGCACTCGGCGATGACCAATGAGCTCCTCGAGTTCGAGGGTGGCCTGCTTGGCGTCGCCCTCAACCTCGACGTGCGCGAGATCGGCGTCGTTCTCCTCGGCGACGGATCCAAGATCGAAGAGGGCCAGCCGGTGCGACGCACCGGCGAGGTGCTCTCGGTCCCCGTGGGCGATGCCTTCCTCGGTCGCGTCGTGGACCCGCTGGGCAACCCGATCGATGGCAAGGGCCCGATCGAGTCCGAGGGCCGCCGCGCCCTTGAGGTCCAGGCCCCCACCGTCGTCCAGCGCCAGCCGGTCACGGAGCCGATGCAGACGGGTATCAAGGCGATCGACGCCATGACCGCGATCGGTCGCGGCCAGCGCCAGCTCATCATCGGCGACCGCCAGACCGGCAAGACCGCTGTCTGCCTCGACACGATCATCAACCAGCGCTCCAACTGGGAGTCCGGGGACCCGAAGAAGCAGGTGCGCTGCATCTACGTCGCCATCGGCCAGAAGGGCTCGACCATCGCGTCGGTCAAGGGTGCGCTAGAGGAGTACGGCGCGATGGACTACACCACCATCGTCGCCGCTCCCGCCTCCGATCCCGCCGGCTTCAAGTACCTCGCTCCCTACACCGGGTCCGCGATCGGCCAGCACTGGATGTACCAGGGCAAGCACGTCCTCATCGTCTTCGACGACCTGTCGAAGCAGGCTGAGGCCTACCGCGCAGTGTCGCTGCTGCTGCGTCGCCCACCGGGTCGCGAGGCCTACCCCGGTGACGTCTTCTACTTGCACTCGCGGCTCCTTGAGCGCTGCGCCAAGCTCAGCGACGAGATGGGCGGGGGCTCGATGACGGGCCTGCCCATCATCGAGACCAAGGCCAATGACGTGTCGGCGTACATCCCCACCAACGTCATCTCCATCACGGACGGCCAGTGCTTCCTCGAGTCCGATCTCTTCAACTCGGGTGTGCGCCCGGCCATCAACGTCGGCATCTCTGTGTCGCGCGTGGGTGGGTCGGCTCAGCCGAAGGCCATGAAGAAGGTCGCCGGCAGCCTGCGCCTCAACCTCGCGCAGTTCCGCGAGCTCGAGGCGTTCGCCGCATTCGGTTCCGACCTTGACTCGGCCTCCAAGGCCCAGCTCGCGCGAGGCACCCGACTGGTCGAGCTGCTCAAGCAGCCGCAGTACCAGCCGCAGGCGATGGAGCGCGAGGTCGTCTCGGTGTGGTCGGGCACTTCGGGCCAGCTCGACGATGTGCCAGTCGAGGACATCCGCCGGTTCGATGCGGAATTCCTCGACTACATCCAGCGCGAGCAGCCGGGCATCCTGGAGACGATCCGCCAGACGTCGGACCTCTCGGACGACACGGTCACGACGCTCAAGTCGGCCATCGGCACGTTCAAGCGCCAGTTCACGACGCACACGGGCGAGATGCTCATCAAGGATGAGCCCGTGGCCGCGCTGTCGGAGGATGACATCGATCCGACGCAGATCACGCGGACGCGACGGGCATAGGCGCAGGTCGAGGAGAGACGTCATGGGTGCGCAGCTAAGGGTCTTCCGCCGACGGATCAAGTCCGTCCAGGCGACGAAGAAGATCACCAAGGCGATGGAGCTGATCGCGTCGTCACGCATTGTCAAGGCGCAACAGCGCCTTGAGGCGTCGACGCCGTACCTCCTCCAGCTCACCCAGGCTGTCTCTGCCGCTGCCAGCCACGCCACGGACATCGGCAACCACCCGCTCGTGCGCGCACCCGAGGTGCGTGACCGAGCAGCGGTCCTGGTGATCACTGCCGATCGCGGCCTCGCCGGCGCCTACTCCGCCAATGCCATCCGTGAGGCAGCGGGGCTCACTCGCCTGCTCAATGAGCAGGGCCTCGACGTCACCCCCTACGTCGTAGGCCGCAAGGGCGTCGCGTGGTACCGCTTCCGCGGCATCACGATGGGCGGGCAGTACACCGGCTTCACCGACCAGCCGACCTACGCCGACGCGCGCAGGATCGGTGACGACCTGCTCCAGGCCTTCCTCACGCCTGAGTCCGAGGGGGGCATCGACGAGATCCACATCGTCTACACCCACTTCGTCAACATGGCCGTCCAGCAGGTCCGAGTACGCCGTGTCCTGCCCCTCGAGATCGTCGATGAGGTCGTGGAGACCAAGGCGGGGGAGTCCCTGCCCTTCCCGCTCTACGAGTTCGAGCCCGGTGCCGACACCGTGCTCGATGCACTCCTGCCCCGCTACATCGATCACGCGGTCTACACCGCACTCCTCATGTCCGCGGCCTCGGAGCACGCCGCCCGCCGGCGCGCCATGAAGTCCGCGACCGACAACGCTGAGGACCTCATCCGCTCTCTCACCCGGCAGGCCAATGCGGCACGCCAGGCCGAGATCACCCAGGAAATCAGCGAGATCGTCGGCGGCGCCGATGCGCTCGCCTCCGCCTAGACCCCGCTAGCCGACCGTAGGAACCGAAGGAAAGAGGATCGACATGACCGCCACGATGGACCAGGCGACCCCCCACGCGAAGACACCGGGTGTCGGACGCGTCGCCCGCGTCACCGGCCCCGTCGTCGACGTGGAGTTCCCGGTCGAGGCAATGCCGGAGCTCTTCAACGCCCTTAACGTGGACGTCTCCTTCGACCAGGGCGAGGAGGGTGGTGGCGCGCGCATGCTCACCCTTGAGGTGGCCCAGCACATCGGCGACAACATGGTGCGCACCATCTCCATGCAGCCGACCGACGGCCTCGTGCGTGGCGCTCCTGTGCGCGACACGGGTGCGCCCATCTCGGTGCCGGTAGGCGAGGTCACCAAGGGTCATGTGTGGAATACCCTCGGCGAGCCTCTCGACGTCGACAAGTCCACGCTCGACATCAAGGAGCGCTGGGGCATTCATCGTGCCGCGCCAGCCTTCGATCAGCTCGAGTCCAAGACCGAGGTCTTCTCCACGGGCATCAAGGTCATCGACCTCCTCACCCCCTACGTCAAGGGCGGCAAGATCGGCCTCTTCGGCGGCGCCGGCGTGGGCAAGACGGTCCTCATCCAGGAGATGATCTACCGCGTCGCGGAGAACTTCGGTGGCGTGTCGGTCTTCGCCGGTGTGGGGGAGCGCACCCGCGAGGGCAATGACCTCTTCCTCGAGATGACGGAGTCGGGCGTCATCGACAAGACCGCCCTGGTCTTCGGCCAGATGGACGAGCCGCCGGGCACGCGCCTGCGTGTGGCGCTGACGGCGCTCACGATGGCGGAGTACTTCCGCGATGTCGAGAAGCAGGACGTCCTGCTCTTCATCGACAACATCTTCCGCTTCACCCAGGCAGGCTCCGAGGTGTCGACGCTGCTCGGCCGCATGCCCTCGGCTGTGGGATACCAGCCCACACTGGCCGACGAGATGGGCATGCTCCAGGAGCGCATCACCTCCACGCGTGGCCACTCGATCACCTCGCTGCAGGCGATCTACGTGCCGGCAGACGACCTCACCGACCCCGCGCCGGCCACCACCTTCGCGCACCTCGATGCCACGACAGTGCTCTCGCGCCCCATCTCCGAGCTCGGCATCTACCCCGCGGTGGACCCGCTCGACTCCACGTCGCGCATCCTTGACCCGCGCTACGTCGGCGAGGAGCACTACGCCGTGGCCGCACGCGTCAAGGAGATCCTCCAGCGCTACAAGGACCTGCAGGACATCATCGCCATTCTCGGCATGGACGAGCTCTCCGAGGAAGACAAGATCATCGTCAACCGGGCGCGCCGTATCCAGCGGTTCCTGTCGCAGAACATGTTCGTGGCGGAGGCATTCACCGGCCAGCCGGGATCCTTCGTCCCAGTCGAGGAGACCATCGCTTCCTTCAGGGCCCTTTGCGACGGCGTCTACGACCACATCCCCGAGCAGGCGTTCTTCATGTGCGGCGGCATCGAGGACGTCGAGGCCAAGGCGGCTCAGCTCGCCAAGGAGTCCTGATCGTGGCTGAGCTCAAGGTCGCCCTCGTGTCGGCCGAGCGCTCCATCTGGGCGGGCGCGGCCAAGAGTGTCGTGGCCAAGACGCCCGACGGAGAGATCGGCATCCTGCCCGGGCATTCTCCGGTGCTGGCGCTTCTCCTCGACGCTCCGCTGCGCATCGAGACGGTCGATGGCACGAAGGTGCTCGTAGCGGTCCACGGTGGGTTCTTCTCCGTGGACTCCGATCAGGTCAATGTCATCGCCGAGACGGCCGAGCTCGCCGAGGAGATCGACATCGAGCGCGCCAAGGCAGCACTTGAGCGGGCCAAGGCCGCGGCCGCCGATGACGATCCTGCGGTGCAGGCGGCGAAGCGGGCCGAGACGCGCCTCGCCGTCGCCGTCGGTTCCCGCTAGTCACTTCACTTCCGGCGGGTCCCGTGACCCCTACCCAAGAGGGGTGGGGCGGAGCGGGCTACTCGGACGAGCGGCCGCCGGGCTGCCACAGCACGTCGCCGGCACCGTCGACGTTGGCGCAGCGGGCGAGGATAAAGAGCAGGTCCGAAAGCCGATTGAGGTAGAGCGCGGTCAGCGGATTGATCGAGTCGCCGTACTCCTCGATGGCGTGCCAAGTGGCGCGCTCGGCGCGCCGCGCGACGGTGCGCGCCACATGGAGCTGAGCCGCTCCCAGGCTCCCTCCCGGGAGGATGAAGGACCGGAGCGGCTCCAGGCGGGCGTTGTAGGTGTCGCAGGCCTTCTCCAGGCGGTCGACGTAGTCCGGAGTGATGCGCAGCGGGGGGTACTGGGGGTTGGGAACGATGGGCGTGCACAGGTCGGCGCCGACATCGAAGAGGTCGTTCTGCACTGCGGTGAGGAGCTCGACGATGTCATCGCCGAGGCCACCGGACGCGAGGGCCACGCCAAGGCTGGAGTTGGCCTCGTCGACATCGGCGTAAGCCTCAAGGCGCAGATCGGTCTTGGTCGTACGCGACATGTCGCCCAGGGATGTCGTGCCGTCGTCGCCCGTGCGGGTGTAGATGCGCGTGAGATTGACCATGGCACGACCCTAGGGGACGCTCGGCGCCACCGCGAGGCGGCGGAGCGCGTCTGCGCGTCGCCCTTAGCATGATCCCCATGGAGGCGCTCAGGGTTGTCGGCGGTCAGCGTCTCACGGGTGACGTGTCGGTCACGGGTGCCAAGAACAGCGTCCTCAAGCTCATGGCCGCCGCACTTCTCGCACCGGGGCGCACGGTCTTGCGCAATGCACCGGACATCCTCGACGTCGAGATCATGGCGGAGCTGCTGCGCCGTCTCGGATGCGATGTCTCGCACGTCGCTGCGGAAGGCCTGGTCGTCATCGATGTGCCCGAGGCCCTGGAGCATCGCGCAGACTACGACCTGGTGCGTCGTATGCGAGCGTCCATCACGGTGCTCGGACCCCTCCTCGCGCGCTGCGGTGTCGTCGACGTGGCCCTTCCGGGTGGAGACAACATCGGCTCGCGGGGGCTGGACATGCACATCGGCGGGCTGCAGCGCATGGGCGCAGAGGTCACGAGCGAGCACGGCTATCTCATTGCCCGTGCCGACGGCGGCCTGCACGGTGCGACCATCTGGCTGGACTTCCCGAGTGTTGGCGCGACAGAGACACTCCTCATGGCCGCGGTCACCGCGAGCGGGCACACGGTGATCGATAACGCTGCGCGCGAGCCCGAGATCGTCGATATCTGCACCATGCTCATGGAGATGGGGGCGTCGATCAATGGCGTCGGTTCGTCCACGCTTGAGATCGAGGGAGTCGCTGCTCTGCGGCCCGTGGAGCATCAGACGGTTGCGGACCGCATCGTCGCGGGCACCTGGGCAGTGGCTGCGGTCATGACACGTGGAGACATCACGGTGCGGCAGGCCCGCTCGGAGCACCTGGAGATCGCCCTGGACAAGCTGGTCACCGCCGGAGCGAGTGTCACGGTGCTGGACGACGGCTTCCGCGTCACGATGGACGCACGCCCGAAGGCCGTGGACATCGTGACGCTGCCCTATCCGGGCTTCCCCACCGACCTGCAGCCGCAGTTCATCGCACTCAATTCCATCGCCGAGGGCGCCGCCCTCGTCACGGAGAACCTCTTCGAGGCACGCTTCCGATTCGTGCACGAACTCGTGCGGCTGGGTGCCGACGTACAGACCGAGGGGCACCACGCCCTGGTGCGCGGACGCGAGACGCTCAGCGGCGCGCCCGTCGAGGCCACAGACATTCGCGCCGGTGCAGGCCTTGTCCTCGCAGGCCTCGTCGCGGAAGGCGAGACAACCGTGCACGAGGTGCACCACATCGACCGCGGCTACGCGGGCTTCGTCGATGACCTTCGCAATCTTGGGGCTGACGTCACGCGCATCGCCCTACCGGGTTAGCGCCCGCTGAGCTTCGCGCGCGCCCGAGTCTCGTCGCCGGGCCACACCATGACGCGGGGTCCCTCGAGGGTCTGGGCAAGGGTGGCGCGGATACCCGCGTCCTCGAGCTGGCGTCGGATGATCTCGCCCTCGACATACGTCGGCGGCGTCGCGATGGGCACGAGTAGTCCGTAGTCGGTGCTCGCCCCCTTGCGTGGCGGGGCCGCGACAACCGAGACCCCTCGCCGGAAGGCCCACCGCAGGAGCAGGATGAGGACGCCGAGGAATACGAAGGCCGTGATCGGCCCGATGGCATAGGAGTAGGACGTACCCACGCCTCCATGGTGGGGCACCCGACTCGACTGCGCCACCGCGGGTTACCCATGGGTAGGGTGCTCCCATGGGCAGCCCCCAGGATCGCCCGAGGAATGGGCAGCGGGATAGGCCCTGGATCATGCGCACGTACGCGGGGCACTCGTCTCCCGCGGAGTCCAACGCGCTCTACCGGCGCAACCTCGCCAAGGGTCAGACAGGCCTCTCCGTGGCGTTCGACCTGCCGACCCAGACCGGATACGACCCCGACAGCCCGATGGCGGCGGGGGAGGTGGGCAAGGTCGGTGTGCCGATTGCCCACCTCGGCGATATGCGTCGCCTCTTCGACGGCATCCCCCTCGACACGATGAACACCTCGATGACCATTAACGCCACCGCGATGTGGCTCTACGCGCTCTACGTCGTCGCCGCTGAAGAGCAGGGTGTCGCCGAGGTCGCGCTCCAGGGCACGACGCAGAACGACATCATCAAGGAGTATCTGTCACGGGGCACGTACATCTTCCCGCCGCGACCGTCACTCCGTCTCATCACCGACATGATCGTGCACACGGTGCAGCAGGCTCCCCAGTGGAATCCCATCAACATCTGCAGCTACCACCTCCAGGAAGCGGGCGCGACGCCCGTGCAGGAGATCGCCTTCGCGATGGCGACTGCCATCGCAGTGCTCGACGGCGTGCGCGACTCCGGGCAGATCCCTCCCGAGCGATTCGGCGAGGTCGTCGGGCGCATGTCCTTCTTCGTCAACGCCGGAGTCCGTTTCATCGAGGAGATGGCCAAGATGCGGGCCTTCGTCCGGATTTGGGATGAGGTCACGCGCGATCGCTACGGCATCACCGACCCCGCCCAGAGGCGATTCCGCTACGGCGTCCAGGTGAATTCGCTTGGGCTCACCGAGGCGCAGCCGGAGAACAACGTCCAGCGCATCGTCCTCGAGATGCTCGCCGTCACCCTTTCCAAGGATGCCCGGGCGCGGGCTATCCAACTCCCCGCCTGGAATGAAGCGCTGGGGCTGCCGCGCCCCTGGGACCAGCAGTGGTCACTGCGCATCCAGCAGGTGCTCGCGGAGGAGACCGACCTCCTGGAGTACGACGACATCTTCGAGGGCTCCACTGTCATCGAGGGCCTCGTCGACAGTCTCGTCGCGGACGCGCGTGCTGAAATGGCGGCTATCGACGCCATGGGCGGTGCGGTCGCCGCTATCGAGAGTGGCTACATGAAGTCCGAGCTCGTCCAGGCGCATGCCGAGCGGCGGGCGAGAGTCGAGGCTGGCGAACACGTGATCGTCGGCGTCAACCGCCACCTGGAGACCGAGCCCAATCCGATGCTCGCGGACCTCGATGCGGCGATCCAGACAGTTGATTCGGCAGTGGCCGCCCAGGCAATTGAGGGCGTCGCGCGGTGGAGATCCGAGCGCGACCCCGCTGCCGCGTCTGCGGCTCTCACGGCCCTCGTCGCCGCGGCACAGGGAGATGTCAATCTCGTGCCCGCCTCTTTGGTGTGCGCTCGAGCGGGCGTGACCACCGGCGAGTGGGCCGATGCGCTTCGCGGAGTCTTCGGCGAATTCCGGGCACCGACGGGAGTGACCTCGTCGATCGCCGCGGGAGCGCCCACGGACGAGTTGAGCGCGGTGCGCAAGGCGGTGCAGGCGACCAGTGACGAGCTCGGGTCGCGACTCCGCTTCCTCGTGGCCAAGCCGGGTCTCGACGGTCACTCCAATGGGGCGGAGCAGATCGCGGTGAGAGCCCGCGACGTGGGATTCGAGGTCGTCTACCAGGGAATTCGGCTGACGCCCGAGCAGATTGTGGCTGCCGCCGTCGATGAGGATGTCGATGTCGTCGGGATATCGATCCTCTCGGGATCCCACCGCGAGCTCGTGCCGGTGGTCGTGGACGGGCTGCGTGCGGCGGGCATGGACGACACCGTCGTCGTGGTCGGAGGGATCATCCCTGACGCCGATGCCGACTACCTCCGCGATCGCGGTGTGGCCGCGGTCTTCACACCCAAGGACTACGACGCCACAGCGATCATGGGAGCGGTCCTCGACGAGGTTCGGTCCGCCCGCGGGCTCACTCCGGCTGCCCGATGAAGGTCGTCGTCGCCCGCTGCACCGTCGACTACGTCGGCCGACTCACCGCGCATCTCCCGGAGGCTGTGCGCGTGCTCATGATTAAGGCTGACGGTTCTGTCCTCGTCCACGCTGATGGTGGCTCCTACAAGCCGCTCAACTGGATGAGCCCGCCGTGCCACCTCGCCGTGGCGGAGGAGGACGACATCACTATCTGGCGGGTGGACAACAAGGCCGGCGAACAACTCGTCATTCGCATTCATGACATCCACGCGGAGCTCGAGCACGAACTCGGCATCGATCCCGGTCTCGTCAAGGACGGTGTCGAGGCGCACCTTCAGCAGTTGCTCGCCGAGCATGTGGAGACCCTGGGCACGGGCTGGACGCTCGTGCGACGTGAATACCCCACGGCCATTGGTCCGGTGGACCTACTGTGCCGCGATGCCTCGGGAGCGTCCGTGGCGGTGGAGATCAAGCGGCGGGGCGAGATCGATGGGGTGGAGCAACTCACCCGCTATCTCGACCTGCTCAACCGCGATCCCCTCCTCGCCCCGGTGGGCGGGGTCTTCGCCGCCCAGGAGATCAAGCCGCAGGCGCGCACCCTCGCCGAGGACCGCGGGATCAAGTGCGTCGTCTTGGACTATGCGGCCTTGCGTGGGATCGACGACTCGGACGCGCGGCTGTTTTGAGCCGCGGGGGATGGGAGACTGACGACATGGAGATCACGACTGTCGGAGTGGTGGGCCTGGGCACCATGGGAGCAGGTATCGCCGAGGTGTGCGCGCGACACGGCTACCGAGTCATCGCGGTCGAGCCCGACCCGGAGCCGCTCGAACGCGGCAGGGCGTCCATCGTCGGGTCCACCGAACGCGCGGTGAAGCGCGGCAAGCTCACCGAGGCCGAGCGCGAGGAGATCCTGTCCCGCATTGCCTTCACATCGGCGCTCGATGACCTTGCCACGGCCGATCTGGTGGTCGAGGCGATCCCCGAGGATCTCGATCTCAAGCGGGACCTCTTCGGCCGCCTCGACAAGATCACGCCTGCGCATGCCATCCTCGCGAGCAACACCTCCTCGCTCTCGGTGACGGAGATCGCTGTCGCCACGAGCCGTCCTGCACGCGTGGCAGGCCTGCATTTCTTCAACCCCGCGCCAGTGCAGGCGTTTGTCGAGGTCGTGCGCACGGTGGTCACCGACCCCGGTGTCGTCGATGATCTCGTCGCTCTGGCCCGTTCGCTCGGCAAGGAACCTGTCGTCATCGGCG
>JBIKKK010000065.1:0-10492 GCA_044360385.1 Candidatus Nanopelagicales bacterium | reverse complement strand
GCGCGGATCGTGAAGGAGATGATCGACAGGCGATCGACCTCGGGATTGCCCAGGATGTCGATGCGGGGATGCGCACTCCACGACGCGACGGCGCGGTGGAGCAGTTCCTCCTCACGCTCCTTAATGACGTCGACGCCGACAGCCGCCTTCAACTGGAAGACCAGGCCCGCTCGGATCGACTCGATGATCGCCGGGGTGCCCGCCTCCTCGCGGTGCACGGGATCATCGAGGTAGACGTGCTCCTCGGCGTTGACGTAGGCCACGGTGCCGCCACCCACGACGACGGGCACGGTGTTGGCCAGCAGGTCGCGGCGAATGATGAGAACACCGGGCGTGCCGGGGCCGCCGACGAACTTGTGCGGTGACAGCACCACGGCGTCTTTGGCGATCGCCGGATCCCCGGGATGCATGTCGATGTCGACGTAGGGCGCGGCCGCTGCGTAGTCCCAGACCGCGAGGGCGCCGTACTGGTGGAGCAGCTCCGTCACGGCATCGGTGTTGGTGAGGATGCCCGTGACATTGCTGGCCGCGCTGAAGGCCCCGATGACGAGGGGGCGCTCGCGATGCTCGCGCAGGGCTGTCTCGAGCGCCTCGAGATCGATGTGGCCGTCGCGGTCCTCCGGGATGGTGACGAGGTCCGCGATCGACTCGCGCCACGGCAGTTCATTGCTGTGGTGCTCGAAGGGCCCGACGAGTACGACGGGACGCTCCGACGCGGGAATCGAGTCACTGAAGCCGTAGCGGGCGTCGAGATCGGCCGGGATGCGCAGGTTGAGGATGCCCACCAGCCGGTCGACGGCACCGGTGCACCCGCTGCCGGCGAAGATCACGCATGTCGAGTCATCGCCATGCACCGCGTCGCGGATGATGCGACGCGCGTCCTCGCGCAGACGCGTGGTCTGCAGGCCCGTACCGCTCGACTCGGTGTGGGTGTTGGCATATGTCGGCAGCACGGCGTCGCGGATGAAGTCCTCAATGAAGGTCAGGGCCCGCCCGCTCGCGGTGTAGTCGGCATAGGTGACGCGGCGCGGGCCGAAGGGGCCGTGCATGACGCTGTCCTCGCCGATTACCGATGAGCGGATGCGCTCGAGGATCGGCAGGTCGTCGGTCACGGCGCCACGCTACGCCTGGGGCGGCCCGGGTCCTAGGACTTCTCGGAGCGTGTGGACGAGTCGCCGGTCGACTCACCGAAATCAGCCACCGCCACCTGGGCTGGCCGGCGGATGATCCACGTGAAGACAGCGATGATGGCCACAGCCCCGGCGATGACCTCAGCTGCCTGGAGCCAACCGGTGCGGGCGTAGTCGAGCACGGCGAAGCCGATCTGCTGGCTGAGGATGAAGACCGCCATGATTAGGACGAAGTAGCCGAAGGCCTTGCGGAGCTTGTCCGGATGGATTCGGCCCACGATGGCGCTGCCCACGAGGGCGCCGACGATCGCGGCTCCGGTGATGATGAGTGTGACGGACCAGTTGATCTGGGTCTGCGGGTTGATACTGATGAAGGAGCCCTGGCCGAAGACGAAGATGTAGCCCGCGAGGCCGGCAAATGACTTCATCGCGACGACGAGCAGTGATGTCGCGACGGCCTTGGGCATCGCGAGGCCCGCAAGGAGCGCGAGTGCGGGCACGACAAGGAAGCCGCCGCCGGCTCCGACGAGTCCCGTGACGAACCCGACGACGAGGCCGTCGAGGAGGATGCGGAAGACGGGCAGGCCCGTGTGTGCCTTACCGGGGACCTGCTTGCGACCGCGGATCATCGCAACGGCGGTGATGCCCATCATCACCGCGAAGGCGGCGAGCAGGAGAGCACTCGGGAGGCGCGCGCCGATCTGGCCCCCGATGAAGGCGCCCACCATGCCGGCTCCGCCGAAGATCAGGCCGATGCGCCACACGACGCGACCCGCGCGGGCATGGCTGATGAGGCCGAAGATCGAGGTGACGCCGACGACGAAGAGGCTTGCCGCGATGGCCTGCTTGGCGTCGAAGCCGACCACGTAGATGAGGAGCGGCGTGGTGAGGATGGAGCCGCCTCCGCCGAGGAGGCCCACGGCCATGCCAATGAAGACGGCCAGGACGCCGGCGACCACGATCATGGCCGCGAGATTCCTTCGACGGCGGCGGTGAGGGTCGAGCCATGGCTCGTCCACGCGGCTTCGAGGGCGAACCGATCCGCCCGGACGTGGGTCTCGCGCCACTCGACGGGACGCCCTTGCGCGGTCGCTCGGCGCTCGAGGAGCAGGACGGGGGAGTCGGGAGACAGCCCCAGCGACTCGGCGATGTGGCGCGGTGCGCGCTCGGCAATCACGCGCTCGGAGCCGCCGTCGATCGAAATACCGAGACTCTGAAGTTCGGCGTACAGAGCTGCGTGCGAGAGATCGCGCTCGAGTAGCGGACGCGCGATATCCGCGGGCAGCCAGGACACGTCATGAGCGATGGGCTGGTCATCGGCATAGCGCAGTCGCTCGATGACCACGAGATCGGTGTCGCCGGGCAGACCGAGTTCTGCCGAGACCGACGCATTGACCGTCGTCGCGAGACGCAGGACATCGCTGCGCGGAGTCGCGCCCTGGGCGGCGACGGACTCGAAGAGAGAGGAGAGGGCGCCGAGGCTCTGCCGGTAGACCGTGGGCTCGACGACGGTGGGCCGGCCGCGCTGACTGCGCAGCACCCCGTCGCTGCGGAGCACGCGCAGTGCTTCGCGGATCGTGTGACGGCTCACCTCGTACTCCTCGGTGAGGGTGAGCTCACCGGGGAATCCCGCCGCGAAGTCCCCAGCCTCAATGCGCCGGCGCAGGTCCGCGCGCACCTGGGCCCACAGCGGGAGGGGGTCGCTGCGATCAGGCAGCCGCGGTCCCGCGGTCGTGCCGAGCGGGGCGGGAGACGTCACCGCTCAAATGTACGGACATCCGCACAAGAGGTCAAGATCGAGGTGCCTCAGCCCAATTCGACGGCGGTGGCCAGCCAGCGGCCGCGGACAACCTCGAGGCGCAGGGCCACCGCGCGTGCCCGCTCGGCTCCGATGACCACGGCGCTCGCCTCGACGATGCCCGGGGCGGGGGAGGTCACGCGCACGGAGCGGACCCGCCGGCACTGGGGAGCGCGCGCCTTGCCCGCCGGGTGACGCAGTGCCGCCGCGCCGCGGCGCGCGAGGGTCTCGCGGATGTCGCGTGTGACCCATCGGGTCAACTGCCCCGCTGGGCGCTCGCCCGCGGCCACCTCGAGGATCGCGGGCGCAAGGCGGGCAACCCACGGCGCAGGTGCGGGAAGCCGCCCGCCTTCGACGGGCAGCGGCTCGGGCGGGGGCGCCACCAGGCGCAGGTGCCGGGCTGGCGGCGGGATCGCGGGCAGGCCGCCCGGGATCTCCCACTCGAGGGGGAGTGGGTCTTCGGTCGCGAGTGACGTGACGGACATGGTTGCCTCCTACAGTGCGATAGCCCGACTGATGGAACTCGATGCGGGTTGATCTCATTTGATGTCGTTTGGTGCCGGATGTGCATTGCACGCCGCCCGCACCGGGGGAGTCAACGCGTACGCTCTCGCTGTGGATGAACCGATCAGCGGCTCTGCGCGCTTCGACGATCTCCTTGCGGGAATAGCCGCCGAGGTCGCCGCAGCCGATGCGGCTGCGCTCGATGCGGATATCGCGGAGATGGAGCGCGCAGCTCGCGCGGAGGCGCGCCTGCTGGATCGGCTACGCGGTCAGAGTCGCGCGAGCCTCGAGATCGTGGGCTCAGGCCAGGTCGTGGGCGACATCGCCGCCGTGGGCCGCGATGTCGTCGTCCTCGCTGCCGACGAGGGGGATTGGGCAGTGGCAGCGTGGGGGATCGCCTCCGTCATCGAGCTCGGCAGCAGTGCACGCGAGCCAATGTCGCCGAGTGAGCGACTCGGACTGGCCAGCGTCGCCCGCGCCTGGGCGCGCCAGCGCAGCGTGGTGCGGGTGTCACGGATAGGCGCGGTGCCCCTCGACGGCACGATCGATGCCGTCGGTGCCGATCATCTAGATCTTGCTGAGCACGACCCGGGCGAGCCGCGGCGCCCCGAGGCGGTTCGGCGCAGGGTCACAGTCCCTCTCGGCGCGATCGCCGCGATCAGGCGTCGCTGAATCGGGCTGCGGTCTCGGCGTACTTCGACGTGATGTAGTCCTCGAGGCGCTGCTCTTCGACGCGCCACTGGCTACGCCCCCCCACCTGGATTGCGGGGACCTCGCCTGAGCGGACCAGGGCGTAGGCCTGGGCGGCAGAGACGTTGAGGATCTCGGCAACATCAGCGAGGGTGAGGAATCGCGGCATGGCTTGATGGTCGCACCGGCAGGCGCGCGTTGCCAGGCGCGCGCCAATCCTGTGGATGACGCCACTACCGCGCATGTCCGGTGATCGGTGCCCTCGTCACCGTGAGTCATGGTGCGCAGCCGCGGATAGTGGGGGGAGTCCGTCGCGAATTCCCACAGGAGCCACCATGACCCGCGTCCTTTCCGTGCTGAACCGGCACACCGCCTCCGATGACCGCGCGAGTGCCACCCCGCCGTCCTCACCGCCTGCGCGACGTGCGAGTCGATCCTGGTGGCGGGACACGCGCGTCATGGCGGGGATCGTGCTCATCGCCTTGTGCATGCTGATCGGCGCGCGCCTGCTCGCGGGCGGCGACGACACGGTGAGCGCCTGGCAGGCGACGCGTGACCTTGCGCCGGGGGCGGTCGTGTCCCCTGACGATGTCGTGGCCGTGGCCATCCCGGCTGCGCTTGCCGGCGCCTACGCCGATGGCGCGGGCCTGCCCACCACACCACTGGACAGGCCCCTCCTCGCGGGAGAGATCCTGCCCACACCCGGAGATGCCGAGGTCGGTGACGCCCGATGGGTCACCGTGCCCGTGGAGCCGCTGCACGCTCCGGTCGATCTCGTGCCGGGTGAGCGGGTTGACGTCTGGGCCACCGAGGGCGCCGATCTCGGCGCTGTCCCCGTGCCCGAACTGGTCCTCGAAGGGGTCCTCGTCTCCGAGGTCGCGATCGACGGCGTGGGCCTGGGCGGGGAGTACGGCGTCGTCCTCGAGATCGATCCGCGCGATGCCGCGGCGCTTCTCGCGGCCGTGCGCAGTGGCGGCATCGACCTCGTGCGCGTCCCGGCGGTGACTCGATGAGCAGCATTCCCGTCCTTCTTGCTGCCCCTGACCTGCCGTGCGAGCCGGAATTGGTGGATCGGCTCACCCGACCGGGCACCCCCGTCGGAGTCGCGCGGCGCTGCGTCGATGCCGTGGACCTCCTGGGGGCTGCGGCGAGCGGCAGTGCTCGTGTCGCAGTGGTCAGCGCGGGGCTCCCCCGCCTCACTCGGGATGTGGTGTCGCGACTGGCCGATGCCCAGGTGCGCGTCATCGGTGTCGCGCTCGAGGGCGATGAGATCAGCGCACGCAAACTGCACGCACTCGACCTGGCGGTGGTCACGATCCCCGGCGACGACCTGGATGCCGCGGTGGCAGCGCTGGCGCGTGCCGCTGAAAATCCGCGTCCGTCCGCATGGGAGTACTCCGGCGAGGGCATCGACACCGCTGGCCACACCGATCAACTGGCGCCAGGCCGGCTCGTGGCGGTGTGGGGTCCGACGGGTGCACCGGGACGCACGAGCGTCGCCGTCGCACTTGCCGACGAGTCCGCGCGCGCCGGCGTGCCCGCGCTGCTCGTCGATGCCGACACGCATGGTGGTGCCGTGGCAGCCCACCTCGGTCTCCTCGACGACGTGAGCGGCATCGTCATCGCGTGCCGGCAGGCAGATGCCGGCACCCTCGACGCCGCCAGCCTGGCGGCCGCTGCGCGCACGGTCGATGGACACCTGCGCGTGCTCACCGGTATCACGAGCCCGCAGAGGTGGGCCGAACTCCGACCCGCGGCACTCGGTCGACTCTGGGATGCCTGTCGCGCGACTCCCGGGCTGGCCGTCGTAGACGCGGGCTTCGGACTCGAGTGCGACGAGGAACTGCTCCATGACACCCGCAGCCCGCGACGCCATGCCGCCACCCTCACCGCGCTTGCCGCTGCTGACACGATCGTGGCCGTCGGATCAGCCGACCATGTGGGCATGCACCGGCTCATCCAGGGACTCGAGGACCTGCGCCGCGTCGTGCCCGACTCCCCGGTGCACGTGATCGTCACGCGGCTGCGTCGCAGTGTGCTGGGGAGTGATCCGGAGGGCCAGGTGCGCGAGGCGCTGCGGCGTCACGCGGGCGTCTCCGACGTCACCTGCATCCCTGACGATCGCGCGGCATACGACGCCTGCATGCGCGAGGGACGCACCCTGGCCGAGGTAGCTCCTCGATCCTCAGCACGCGGAGCTCTCCGCGAATTCGTCCGACGGTCGATGCCGAGTCCCCGGGAGCACGAGTCGCTGTCCGCCTAGGATCGGCGGGTGACCGACTCACCGCCCTACTCCGGACTCATCATCGACTGGGGTGGTGTGCTCACCACGGACATCAACTCATCGGTACGCCGCTGGGCTGACCGGTATGCGGTGGACCTGTCCACTTACATCGACATCATGCGCACCTGGCTCGGCCCCGAGGGCGAGCTCGAGGCCATGCTCAATCCCATCCACGCCCTCGAACGTGGCGAGATCGAGGTGCCGCACTTCGAGGAGGTGCTCGCGGGTGAGTTGAGTCGCCGGACGGGCGCTCCCGTCGTGGCGGAAGGCCTCCTGGCGCGCATGTTCGATGAGTTCGAGCACGCACATGACATGAATGCCCTTGTACGTCGAGCCCGCGAGAGTGGCATCCGGACTGCGCTCCTCTCCAATTCCTGGGGGGACTTCTATCCCCGCGACCTATGGGACGGGATGTTCGATGTCGTCGTGATCTCAGGGGAAGTCGGCATGCGCAAGCCCGACCCCGAGATCTTTCACCTCACGTTGGAGCGCATGCAGATGCAGGCGGCGGAGTGTGTCTTCGTCGACGACTTGCCGCACAACATCACTGCGGCGGCGGATCTTGGCATCACGGGCGTGCGACACGTCACCTATGAGGAGACCCTGGCCGAACTTGAGGCTCTCTTCAGCATCAATCTCGCCTGATCACGTGATCACGCTCGGGGGCGTGGCACGATGGCATTGTGGCCGATCGCCTCTCTGCACTCGACGCGTCGTTTCTCTACCTTGAGGGTCCTGCCACGCCCATGCACGTCGGCAGCCTCACGCTCTTCCAGGAGCAGCCCGGCGTGCTCGACCATGAACGGCTCGTCAAGCTCATCCGCGACCGGATCGCCTACGTCCCCCGCTACCGCCAGCGCCTCAGGGAGGTGCCGGGACGCCTCGCGTCGCCGGTCTGGGTGGATGACGAGCGCTTCGACGTCACCTTCCACGTCCGCCGGTCCGCGCTGCCCGCGCCCGGCACGCTACGTCAGCTCAATGACCTCGTCGCCCGCATCATGAGCCGCCCGCTCGACAGGAGGCACCCACTCTGGGAGGTCTACCTCGTCGAGGGAGTCGAGGGCAATCGCTTTGCCCTGCTCAGCAAGACGCACCAGGCCATGGTGGACGGCATCACCGCTGTTGATCTTGGCGAGGTGATCCTCGAGGAGACCGATCAGGTGCGTGGTGCCCCCGTCACGACCTGGCGTCCCGCTCGCGGCCCGAGCTCAGTGGAGTTGGTGGCGGGCGCACTCGGCGATGTCGTCGGGCATCCCACCGCATTCGTCGACGTCGTGCGCGACGGCCTCGGCACTGCGCGTCAGGCGGTCGGAGACGCCGTGGCGACGGTCGTGGCGGCAGTGCGGCCTCAGGAGCCCAATCCCCTGATCGTCGAGGTGGGCCAGCAGCGTCGCTTCACCACCGTGGACCTGCGGCTCGAGGATCTACGCGAGGTGCGCAAGTCACGCGGGGGCACGGTCAATGACGTGGCGCTGGCGGTGGTCTCGGGTGCACTTCGGTCCTGGTTGCTCTCCCGCGGCATCTCGGTGACGCACGAGACGATCGTGCGCACCCTCGTGCCCATGAGCGTCGCGGGTGATCCCGAAGCGGCGAGCCTGGTCGATGCCTTCCTCCTCGATCTGCCGGTAGGGGAGCCCGACCCGATCATCCGCCTGCAACGCATCTGCTTCGACACGTCGCGATACGGCGAGGAGGCCCGGCCGGTGGGTGCCAAGGCGATGGTGAGCCTGGTCGGCTTCGCCCCGCCGACGCTGCACACCCTCGGTGCCCGGGTGGGAGCCTCGCTGTCGGAACGCGCCTACAGCCTCACGATCACGAATGTGCCAGGACCGCAGACCCCGCTCTACGCGGGCGGCGCGCGCATGCTCGCCGCGTATCCGATCGTGCCGCTCACGCCGCGGCATGCCCTGAGCATCGGCATGACGTCGTACGATGGAGGGGTGTTCCTCGGGTTGAATGCCGATCGGGATTCGCTCCCTGATCTCGATGTCCTCGCGCAGTCTCTGCGCGAGTCGCTCACCGAACTCCTCGAGGCCACACGCGGCCCACGCCACCTGACGGTGGCGGAGTGACGGCGAGCCGCATGCATGCCTGATCTCACGCGGTCGACTCCCCGCCGGGGCCTTGTCCTGGGCGGCGGTGGGGTGCTCGGAGGTGCCTGGGCCGTGGGAGCCCTTCAGGCCATCGAGGAAGTCCACGGCATCGATCCCCGTGACTTCGATGTCATCGTCGGCACCTCGGCCGGCTCGGTCCTGGGCGCCCTGGTGGGGGCCGGCGTCAGCATCGAGTCGCTGCGCGATCATCAGCGCGGGGAGCCCATCACCGAGGGTCCTCTTGCCGGCTACCTGTGGGACTACGAGACCGCCACGGGAGGCCGGCGTCCCTCGATGCCCCGGCTGCGTGGACCCGGGTCCGTGCGGCTGATGGCCTCCTCGCTCCGTCACGGTCTCAAGATGCCGCCGACGGCGGTGCTGTCTGCCTTCATGCCCGTCGGCAACGGCTCGCTGGAGCGCGTGGGCCATCTCATCGACGCGATCACCCCCTTCGGTGAGTGGTCTCCGCATCCCTCCCTATGGGTCGTCGCCATGGACTATGAGGCAGGGCATCGGGTGGTCTTCGGTCGTGAGGACGCGCCGAGCGTCTCGCTGGCAGACGCGGTCATGGCGTCCTGTGCGATTCCCGGATGGTTCGAGCCCGTGACGATCGATCAGCGCACCTACATCGACGGGGGTGCGTGGTCGGCGACATCCGCCGATGTGCTCGCGGGGGCAGACCTCGATGAGGTCTACGTCGTCGCGCCCATGGTCTCCTTCGAGACCGACAAGCCTGAGTCGATTCTCACCCGGCTCGAGCGTCGGTGGCGCGAGAGCGTCACCCGACGCTGCGAGTCGGAGGTCGAGGAGCTCCGCGAGGCCGGCATCCGTGTCACGGTGCTCGGACCCGGCCGAGAGGACCTGGAGGCCATGGGCGGCAACATCATGGACGGGCGCCGTCGCCTCGAGGTCCTTGAGACATCCCTTCGGACGAGCCGGTCGGCCCTGGAGCAGGGCGGATCTGGCAGGCTGGCCGACACGGGCTGACGGCTGGAGGAGGCGACGGCCATGGCGCTGTCCCATGGGGACGACCCGGGTGCAGTCCTGCGCGAAGTAGAGGACATGGCGGCGGGCAGCCCCCTTCTTGAGGAGCTTGCCCCGCTCTACTACCGGCATGTGCCGGAGGAGGACCTCAAGGCGCGTCGACCTGCGGACCTCCTGGGTGCGATGGTCTCCCACGTCGATCTGGGCAGTGAGCGCCCGGCGGGCACGGCGCGCGTGCGCGTGCATACGCCGACCGATGACACCGACGGGTGGTCGTGCGGGGGGCCAGTCGTGGAGATCGTCACCGATGACATGCCCTTCCTCGTCGACTCGGTCGCCGCCGAGCTGACGCGGCTCGGACGTTCGCTCCGCCTGGTGATTCATCCCGTCCTCACAGCTCAGCGTGACGTCACGGGATCGCTTCAGGGCATCTCCGCGGATGGGACAGGCATACGCGAGTCCTGGATTCACGCCGAGATCAGCAGGGGCGGGGTGGCCGCCCCTGAGATCGAAGCCGCGCTGCGGCGCGTCCTCAGCGACGTACGCGAGGCGGTCGAGGACTGGCCGCGCATGCGCAGCAAGGCTCTGGAGACTGCCGACGACCTCGACGAGCATCCGCCCGCGGGTATCTCCGTGGACCAGTCCGCCGAGGCGGCAGACATGCTCCGATGGGTAGCCGACGACAACTTCACCTTCCTTGGATACCGGGAGTACGACCTCGTCGGCGACGACGGAGGCGACCGCTTGCGTGCAGTGCCCGGCACCGGCCTCGGCATCCTGCGATCGGACCCGGATCTCACCGGAGCGACGACGTACCTCAGCGAACCGGTCGCAGCCCATGCTCGCGAACCCCGCATCCTCGTGCTTACGACCGCCAATAGCCGCTCGACCGTGCACCGCGCGTCCTATCTCGACTACATCGGCGTCAAGCGCTTCGACGAGTCAGGTCGTGTGATCGGGGAGCGTCGCTTCCTCGGGATCTACGCCGCGTCGATGTACGCGCAGTCTG
>JBIKKK010000243.1:0-2832 GCA_044360385.1 Candidatus Nanopelagicales bacterium | reverse complement strand
TGGGCGAGCAGGGCGTGCAGGTCGGTGGCCTCGGGCGTGGTGCGGTCGTTGGGCACATTGCGATCGCCGATGCGCACGCCAGTGGTGCCGATGATCCCGGTCGTGTGTCCCGCAGCGCGCAGGCCAGCCTCGAGCAGGTGCACGGTCGTCGACTTGCCGTTGGTCCCGGTCACGCCGATGAGGAGCAGGTCCCTCGCGGGGTGACCGTAGACCTCCGCAGCCACAGATCCCAGTGCCTCGCGCGGATCGTCGGCGAGGAGGACCGGCAGGTCACCCACCATCTCGGCGCCCGCAGGATTAGTGAGCACCGCGACGGCGCCGAGCGAGGCGGCCTGCTCCGCGTACGCCGCTCCGTGCGCATGCGCCCCCGGCAGTGCGGCAAAGAGGTCACCGGGCCGCACGGCGCGCGAGTCGTGGGTGACGCCGGTGACGGTGAGGTCGGGACGGCCCGACAGGGGCGGCTCCGCCGACCCGCCGGGCCACAAGGTGGTGAGCCCGCAGGCAGCGGCGATGGTGCCCAGAGTCAGAGGCGCCGGCGGGGTTGAGGGCCGCAGGTCGATCGACACGTCGCCACGCTACCGGGATTTGGGGGTGATCGGTGCGACCCGCTGCGCCTGGAGCGCGTAGGTCATGACCTCGCGGAAGACGGGACCGGCGAGCTCACCGCCCATCTGGGTGACCTTGGGCTTGACGATCGTGACCGCGATGACGAGCTCGGGATCCTCGATGGGCGCCATGCCGATGAAGGAGCCGATGGTGTCGCCGTCGTAGCAGCCGCACTCCGGATCGATGACCTGCGCGGTGCCGGTCTTGCCGCCGACGCGGTAGCCGGGGATGCCGGCCATGGGCGCGGTGCCGCCATCGGCGACCACGCGCTCGAGCATCTCGCGGATCGTCTTGGCAGTGCGCTCGCTCACGACGCGCACACCCTCGCCGGAGGGCACGGCCGGGTCAGCGATGATCCGTGCCGGCATGCGCACGCCGTCGTTGGCGATCGTCGAGAAGACATCCGCCATCTGAATCGCGTTGACGCTGAAGCCCTGACCGAAGGCCAAGGTGGGGAAGGTGGTCGCCGACCAGGTGTCCATAGGCGGGAGGTAGCCGGGCGACTCCCCCGGCAGGCCGACGCCGGAGGGCTGGCCGATACCGAACTTCTCGAAGTAGGAGAAGACCCTGTCTTCGGGCACGGTCTCGGCGGCAAGAACCGTGCCGATATTGGAGGACTGAGCGAGGATCGTGGCGAGATCCCACTCGTAGCCGCCGTGGTCGGTAGCGTCGTGGAAGGTCTTGCCCCCGCGGTCGAGGGTCGGCGGGATGTCGAACATCGTGTTGGCGTCGGCGCCACCCTCCTCGAGGACGGCGGCGACGGTGATGACCTTGGAGGTGGAGCCGGGCTCGAAGACGTCGGTGATCGCCCGATTGCCGCGGTTGGCCTCGTCGGCGGCGCCCGGGTCGTTGGCGTCGAAGGTGGGCACGGCGGCGAGCGCGAGGATGTCGCCGGTGCGCGGGTCCATGACGACGATGGAGCCGCTCTCCGCGCCGGTCGCCATGACCTCGTTGGCGAGTGCACGCTGGGCGACGTACTGGATGTCGCGATCGATGGTGAGCTGCACGGGACTGCCGGGCTGTGGCTCCTCCACCGTCTCGGCCGAGCCGGGGATCGCGACGCCGCTCACGCGCTCGAAGGTGCGCCAGCCGTCGATGCCGCCGAGACGGTCATCCATGGCATATTCGATACCGGCGAGGCCACCGCCGGCCTCACCGCCGACGAAGCCGACGACATTGGCCGCCACGTCACCGGAGGGATAGACGCGCTCGAGGGCGCGCTCGGAGTAGATCCCGACGAGACCGAGCTCGTCGATCTGGCGCCACTGCTCAGGGGTGATGTCCTTGACGACATATGCGAAGCGCCGGTCTCCGGTCAGGCGCTCGACGAGCGGACCGGCCGGTGTGCCGAGGATTGCGGCGATCGCCTGCGCGGTGCCGAGCGGGTCCGAGACGAGCGTCTGGTCGACCGTGATGTGACGCGACTCGACCGTGATCGCCAGTGGCACTCCACGCGCATCGAGGATGTCGCCGCGGTCGGCGAGGACCTTGACGGTGGTGGTGCGCTGGTCGACGGCCGCGGCCGCGAGGGCGTCACCGCGGAAGGCCTGGATCTCCAGCAGACGCCCCGCGAAGACCGTGAAGACAATGAGCACGAAGACGAGAAGGATGCCGGCGCGACGCCGCGGGTTGCCCAAGCGCAGGGGCGCGGACTGCTGCGGCGCGGGGCGCTGCTTCCTCTGCGCCTGCGGCCGCTGCCTCGATGAAGAGGAGGGCGGCCGCTGTCGGGTCGTGGTGGTCACGGTGCCTACGGCACCTCGCCGTCGCCGGGCACCGGCTCGAGCGGCGCGACCGGCGTGAGCGGGTCCTCGCCCTCGACCGGGTCGTTCTCGCCGGGCGCGGGGTCGATCTCGGCTTCGCCGGATCCGGGGTCCACCCCGGGGATGGGCTGACCGGTGACGGGGTCGACCCACTGGCCGGTGTCGGGATCTTTGATCGCGTCCTCTCCCCCGACGCCATCCACTGTCTCGCCGTCGTAGCCGATCGGCTGGCCGTCCTGCGTGATGGGCAGCCCGGTGTAGGGATCGATGTAGATCTCGCCAGTGGTGGGATCGATGAGGTAGCCGTTGACGTAGGTGCCCTCCGCCGGGTCGACGACGATCGGCTCGGGCTGCGGCACGGTGTTGCCCATGATCTCGCCGCTCTCGAGGTCGATGAAGGCCGGCGCATCCTGCGGCACCATGCCCATGGCACGCACCCGCTCCTCAAGGAGGAGCGGTGACGAGG
>JBIKKK010000242.1:0-2848 GCA_044360385.1 Candidatus Nanopelagicales bacterium | reverse complement strand
CGCGACGCCGCCGCCCTGCTCGACGTGATGGCAGGGGCCTTCCCCGACGACCCCTACCCGGCTCCGGGGCTCCCCGTCGGCGAGACCTTCCTCCGCGCGGCCGGGCGCGAGCCGGGTGTCTTGCGCATCGGTCGCTTCGTCACCCCCGTGATCGCCGATGTGGATGTGCATCCCGACTGCCTGGATGCCTACGAGTCCACGTCTGCCCTCCTGGAGCAACTCGGTCACGTCGTCGAGGACATCGCGCCTCCGGTGCCGGACCTCATCGTCCCGGCCTTCGAAACGATCTGGTCGGTCCTGTCCCAGCTCACGCCGGTGGAGCCGGACAAGGTCGAACTCCTGCAGCCACTCACGCGCTACCTCCGCGAACGCGGAGCCCAGGCGAGCGGTATCGACCTCGCGGGCGCCGTCTCCTTCGCGCGCGTGCTTGCGCGAGGCGCGATCAACGCGACCGCGGCGTACGACGTCTTGCTCACCCCGACCCTCGCGCAACCACCTGTGCCGATCGGTCACTTCACGGACGGTGGCGACCCGGCGCAGGACTTCGCGCGGCAGAAGGCCTTCACGCCCTTCACGGCGATCTTCAATCTCACGGGCCAGCCGGCCATGTCCGTGCCGCTGCACTGGAATGAGGCCGGTTTGCCTATCGGCGTCCAGCTCGTGGGGCGCCCGTACGACGAGGTCACGCTGATCTCGCTCGCGGCGCAGCTCGAGCAGGCGCGACCTTGGCTGGGGCGACATCCGGAGATGTGGTGACGGCCGAGCCCGGCTTGGAGGACCTCGCTCGCGCCTACGGGGTTGCGGTCGATTACTGGGACCAGGCGGGCGTGCTCCAGCGCTCGTCGGACGAGGCGATCGCCGGCGTACTGCGTGCTCTCGGCGCTGATCCGACCGATGCGACGACGATCTCCGCGAGCCTCGCCGAGCGCGAACTGCGCGAGTGGCGCAGGAGTCTGCCGCCTGTCGTCGTCGCGATCCGTGGGCGATACGCCCACATTTGGGTCCACGTGCCGCACGGATCGTCAGTGCGCGTCTGGATCGAGCTCGAGGACGGGGGCGTGGTCGAACCCGCGCAGAGCGACCGCTGGGTTGACCCGCGTGAGGTAGACGGGCGACTCATGGGCGAGGCAACTTTCGTCGTGCCCACCGACATCCCCCTCGGCTGGCATGTGATCAAGGCACGTACTCACGACGGCCAGGGCGATGACGGCGTCAGCGAGTCGACGCTCATCGTCACTCCAGAGCGGTTGCAGCCGCCGGCCCTTGCGTCAGGCGAGCGCCTCTGGGGTCTCATGGCCCAGATCTACTCGGTGCGCTCACGGCGATCCTGGGGGATTGGTGATCTCGCGGACCTGGCGGATCTCACGGCATGGTCGGGGCACGACCTCGGTGCCGACTTTCTGCTGGTCAACCCACTGCACTCCGCGGCCCTGATCGTGCCGATGATCCCGTCGCCCTATCTGCCGGCGACGCGGCGATTCCCCAACCCCATCTACCTGCGCATCGAGGAGATCCCCGAGTACGCCTACCTCAGCGGTGCCGACCGCAAGGCGGTGCGGCGCCTCGGCAAGCCGCTGCGCAAGCTGAGCAACTCCCTGCTTGACCGTGATGCGGTCTGGGTCGCCAAGTCGGCGGCCCTCGACATCGTGCGCGGCGTGCCGCTCACGCCCGGGCGCCAGGCGCGATACGACGCCTACGTCGAGAGCGAGGGCACAGGCCTGATCGACTTCGCCACCTGGTGCGCTCTGGCGGAGGAGTACGGCCCCGTGTGGGGCGAATGGCCTGAGGGCTTGCGCCATCCCTCGTCTGAGGAAGTCGCCCTGTGGCGCGCGAAGCACTCCGATCGCATCGAGCGGCACCTGTGGATGCAGTGGATCCTCGACGAACAGATGGAGCAGGCCCAGGAGTCGGCCATGGATGTCGGCATGCGCGCGGGGATCATCCACGACCTCGCCGTCGGCGTCGCCCGCGACGGTGCTGACGCGTGGGGGCTGCAGGATGTTCTTGCCGCCGGAGTCTCCGTCGGCTGCCCTCCCGATATGTACAACCAGCTCGGCCAGGACTGGGCGCAACCTCCGTGGCTGCCCGATGCGCTCGCCGATGCTGGCTTTGTGCCCTACCGAGACATGCTGCGCACCATGCTCCGGCACTCGGGGGGCATCCGCGTCGACCACATCCTGGGACTCTTCCGTCAATGGTGGATCCCCGACGGGGCGCCTGCTGCCGAGGGTGCCTACGTCACCTTCGATCACGAGGCGTTGGTGGGGATCCTCGCTCTCGAAGCCGAGCGCGCGGGCGCTCTCGTCATTGGCGAGGACCTCGGGACCGTCGAGCCGCGCGTCGAGGAATTCCTGGAGGCGCGCGGGATCCTCGGGACGTCGATCCTGTGGTTTGAGCGCCGGACGGGAGGCGCGCTGAAGGAGCCAGAGCAGTGGCGTGCCGATGCACTTGCGAGTGTCACGGTGCACGACCTGCCGCCGACCGCCGGCTATCTCGCGGGCGAGCACGTGCGGATCCGGGCGGAACTCGATCTGCTGTCACGCGCACACGACGATGAGCACGCGGCTGATGAGGCAGCGACGCGCGAGTGGCTCGATCTCGCCGTGTCCCGCGGATGGCTCGACGACGCCGACTCGAGCATCGACGCGCGCGTCACGGCCCTGCATCGCATCGTGGCGGCCTCGCCCGCGCGGCTCATCGGTATCGCCCTGCCTGATCTCGTGGGCGACGTGCGCGCACAGAATCAGCCCGGCACGGACCAGGAGTACCCCAACTGGCGCGTGCCGCTTGCAGATCGGACGGGGCGGGCCGTGGCCCTGGAGGACCTGGCGGGTGCCAGCCTCCTGGA
>JBIKKK010000241.1:0-2865 GCA_044360385.1 Candidatus Nanopelagicales bacterium | reverse complement strand
AGCCCCCTCCCCCTCTGCCAGCCCCTCCGAGCAGGTCGTCGAGGACAAGCTCCGCGAGGCTCTCGCCGCAGGCTCGGGTGAGCCGCCGGCTGTCACCGCTGAGCCCCCCGCTGCCGAGACGACGGTCACGGCCGCGGCTCCCGCTCCCGCTGCTGACGAGACCCCCTCCCCCAAGGCACGCACAGCCAAGGCTGCTGACGAGCCCTCGGTGCTACCTGCCGAGGAGCTCCCCTTCGCGAGCGAGGGCGACTACGGCACCGTCGTCGAGGTCGCGCAACGCGCGCTCGATGTCGAGCCGACCGGCTACTTCGGTCCCAAGACCAAGGCCGCCGTCGCGGAGTACCAGGAGGCCATCGGCCTACCCGCGACCGGCCAGATCGCGACCTTCACGTGGTCAGCCCTCGGCGAGGAGACGGTGAGTGCCGCCCTCGGTGCTGCGGCGACCGCCGATGGGTTCGTCGACGCCGAGCCCGCGGAGATCCAGGAGACACCGGCACCCAAGTCGGAGCCGCGCACCGCTGACGCGGGTGATCCCCCGGTGCTCGAGGAGACCGATAGTGGCGAGTCCGTCGCGGTCGTGCAGCTCGCACTGGGCGTCAAGCCTGCCACCGGCTACTTCGGTCCCATCACCGTCAAGGCGGTCAAGGCCTTCCAGTCCGACAACGGCATCCCCACGACCGGCGTCATCGCCACCTACACGTGGGGAGCGCTAGGCAAGCAGACCGCCCGCGACGCCGCGATCGCGCATGCGACCTACGGCACGGCATTTGGCCCTGGTGCCCCCAAAGGCAACGGCGGCAGCAGCAACTCCGGTGACAGTGGTGGCAACTCGGGCAATGGCAACGGCGGCGGCAACTCGGGCAACGGCGGCGGCAGCGGTGGCGCCGGTGGCAATGGCAACCTCTTCTGTCCGGTGAAGGACTTTTACTATGGTGACGGCCTCGGGGCCCCGCGTCCTGGCGGCCGCACTCACGCCGGCCTCGACCTCATGGGCAGCCGTGGCGAGCCGATCTACGCCATCGACTCGGGCACGGTCACACGCTCGGGCTACCAGAGCAATGGCTCGCTCATCCTCGACATCACGGGCCCGCGCGGAATGTACTTCTACGGCCACTTCGACAAGATCCTCTTCGGGTACGGCGACAAGGTGCAGGCCGGTGACCTCATCGGCTACATGGGTGACACCGGTTCGCCAGGTGCGGTGCACCTGCACCTCGAGGTCCGCCCCAATGGCTGGTCCGGTGGGTACGAGGACCCGGTGCCGCTGATCAAGTCGCTCTGCGGCTGAGAATCAGGCGCGGCATCGCGAGTCCGGCCAAGGATCAGGCCCCGAAGGGTGTGAGCGTGCCCTGATCGGTGGGCACCTCGGTCGTCGCGATGACGAATCCAAGGTAGATCCACACGATGACTCCGAGCACGACGGACAAGATTACGAAGAGCCGGGCGGTCTTGGCCTGCTGCGCGGCCGCCGTCATGTCGCCACGCTTCTTGGAGCCGTTGGCCTTGATGGCGAAGACCAACGCCGGGATACCGAGTGGCCAGGCGCAGAAGATGATCGACAGGATCGACGGGATCAGCCAGTCGAAGACTTTGGGCGCGTCGGTCGCCGCTGCGGCCATCGGCGGCGGAGCGGCCGGGTACGCCGGAGGGGGCTCGACGGCGCCCGGCCGTGGGCGGGTCTCCTTCGTCCACGAGTCGCCTGTCCAGTAGCGCTGCAGGTGGTCGGTGAAGGGGTCGTCGTACCACCCGGCGGGCATGGGCGCTGGCGTGGTCACGTCATCAGCCTAGGAGAAGAGGGCGCTGTAGCCATTGAGGGCTGGCTGACCCCCGAGATGGGCGAAGAGGACCGTCGAGGACGGATCGATCTCGCGGGTCTCGACGACGTGGATGAGCGCAGCCATGGACTTGCCCTCGTAGACCGGGTCAGTGACCATGCCCTCCGTACGCGCGGCACGCTTCATCGCCGCGATAGTCGTCTCGTCGGGGATGCCATAGATGCCCGCGTGGAAGCGCTCGTCGAGCTCGATGTCCGCCTCGGTAATCGAGCGGTTGAGGCCGATCTTGCGCGCGGTGTCGTCGGCGATGCGCGCGATCTGAGCCTTGGTGGCCGCGGGCTTGGCCGAGCCATCCACGCCCAGGATGCGGCGCGGACGCGCTCCCTCCTGCTCGAGTACGGAGAAGCCCGCCACCATGCCGGCCTGGGTGGAGCCGGTGACGGAGTTGACGATGATCGTGTCGAAGAAGACACCGAGCTCGGCCTCTTGCTCCGCAAGCTCATAGGCCCAGCGCGCGAATCCCATGCCGCCGAGCGGGTGGTCGGATGCCCCCGCCGGAATCGGGTAGGGCTTGCCGCCCGATGCCTCGATCTCCGCGATCGCGAGCTCCCAGCTCTCCTTGAAGCCGATGCCGAACTCCGCCTTGACCAGGCGTACGTCGGCCCCCGCGAGACGGCTAATGAGGATGTTGCCGACCTTGTCGTAGACCGAGTCGGGCCAGTCGACCCAACTTTCCTGGATGAGGACGCACTTCATCCCAGCGCGTGCGGAGACCGCCGCGACCTGGCGCGTGTGGTTGGACTGCACGCCGCCGATCGAGACGAGCGTGTCGCAGCCCTGCGAGAGGGCGTCGGCGACGAGGTACTCGAGCTTGCGGGTCTTGTTGCCGCCGTAGGCGATTCCGGAGTTGCAGTCCTCGCGCTTGGCCCAGACCGCAGCACCGCCGAGATCCGCCGTGAGCCGCTCAAGCGGGTGGACGGGTGAGGGGCCGAACAGTAGGGGGTAGGCCGGGTAGTCGAGCAGGCTGGGCATCGCTCTCCTGATGGGGGGATGTGGAGTCGCACCTTCGTCACGCCGACCCTACCCAGCA
>JBIKKK010000240.1:0-2866 GCA_044360385.1 Candidatus Nanopelagicales bacterium | reverse complement strand
GCATGTGCATCGGTCGTGACTTCGCCTACGTCGAGGGGATGGCGGTGCTCTCGGTGCTCCTGAGGCAGGTTGCGGTGTCGCGCGTTCCCGGTGTGGTGCCGCGCCCGGCCGCGCTGGTGACCCTGCGACCGGCCGACGCGCTGCCGATAGTCGTGACCCGCAGGACGTGAGGATGCTGATTCGCACGGAGCGCCTGACTCTCTCGACACTCACGACGCGGGAGTGGGTCGCGGTCGCCGATGGGGGGACGACAAGTGCTGCACCGGGCTACCCGACCGAGGGAGACCTCGTGATCGCGCGCCTCATCGCATCCGGCGACTGGCCGAATGATGAGTGGGGGCCGTTGCAGGTGCGCCGGAGCGAGGATGGCCTCGCGATCGGTGGCGTCGGCTGCAAGGGCGCCCCTGACGACGCGGGGCGGGTCGAGATCGGTTACGGCCTTGCCGATTCGGCACGCGGTCAGGGTTATGCGACCGAGGCTGTCCGGGGACTCATCCACTGGCTGCGGGATCAGGGCGTGGGGGAGGTGATCGCCGAGTGCGACCCCGACAACGTTGCGAGCATCGCTGTGCTGCGCAGGTGCGGGTTTTCCCCACCCGGTGATGGCGGAATGTGGACGAGGCGGCTCAGCCGCTGACGATCTGCCGGACGTCGTCGTGCAGGAGGCCGTTCGTCGCCACGGTGAGCGAACCCCCAGGCGCGGCTGCATCCAGGTGGGTGAATCTCCCGCCCGCCTCCTCGACCACCGGGATGAGTGCGGCGAAGTCCCACACGCCGAGACCCACCTCAACCGCGATGTCGACGGCCCCCTCGGCCACGAGCATGTGCGACCAGAAGTCGCCGTAGGCACGCGTGCGCCACGTACGCCGCACGAGTGCGTCGAGGGCGTCCGTGGGCCACCCGTCGGGGTCGCTGAAGGACAGGGATGCGTCCGCGAGGCTCGCTACCGAGCTCACCTGGATCCTTCGCGGCTCAGGCGACTCCGGGCCCGTCGTCCACGCGCCTTGTCCACGTGCGGCCCACCAGCGTCTGCCGAGGGCGGGAGCGCTCACCACACCCGCGGCCACGCCGTCATCGTCGGCGAGGGCGATGAGCGTTGCCCAGACCGGCACGCGCCGCACGTAGTTCTTAGTGCCGTCGATCGGGTCGAGGATCCAGCGCCGACCGCTTACCGCATCGCCGCCGTACTCCTCCCCGACGATGGCATCTTCGGGGCGCTGCGCCGCGATCATGTCGCGGAGCAGGCGCTCCGTCGCCTGGTCGGCCTCGGTGACCGGCGTCATGTCGGGCTTGGTCTCGACTCGCAGGTCCTGGCGCATGGCGTAGGCCATCGTGACGGCGTCAGCCTCATCAGCCATGGCTAGGGCTAGCGCCAGATCGGGATTGGTCTCCTGGGGTGTCGCCACGCCCACACCGTAGCCGGGTCCGTCCGCCTCAGCGTCGTAGCCTGTGCCCGTGACGGACACGATCTTCGGGCTCCCGACCCACACCTTCGTCGTCCACGCTGCCGTGGTGCTCCTGCCGCTCGCGGCCCTCGGGGGCATCATCATGGGCTTCTCCCAGAGATTCTCCGTGCGCTTCGGTCCGGTGGTCGTCGCGGTCGCCGCGGTCGGCACCGTTGCGGCGTTCTTCAGCCGCGTCACGGGGGAGGAGTTCGCCGAGCGTGTGGGCAATCCCGAGGAGCACGCCGAGGCGGGCCAGCTACTTCCCTTCATTGCTGTCGGATTCTTCGTCGTGTTGCTTCTGCTGTGGTTGCTCGATCGGCGTGGACGTCGCGATCTGCTCACTCAGATCGTCGGTGTCGTCGTGATCGTCGCGGCCCTCATCCTCACCGGGTGGACCATCCGCACCGGACACTCGGGCGCGGAGGCGACCTGGAAGTCCATCATCGAGAACACCCAGCCCGGCTGATGAGCAGATGATCCCCCGCCTGCGCGCCGGGTTGCTCCTGCTCGCCGTCCCCTCCGTCCTTGTCGCTTGCTCGTCGTCTGCACCGGTCGCGACCGATCCCGGCACCCTGCACGGTCCCTATCCCGTCGTGCGCTCAGTGGATGGCGACACCATCCGCGTCGACCGCGACGGTGAGGAGATCGTCGTTCGCTTCATCGGACTGGACACCCCCGAGACCGTCGCCGCGGATCGTCCCGTGGAGTGCTTCGGCCCCGAGGCCTCGGCGCGCACGGCGGCGCTGGTGGAGGGCGGGCAGGTCTGGCTGGAGTACGACGATGTCACGGGCTTGACGGATAAGTACGACCGCACGCTTGCCTTCGTCTGGCTCGACCAGCAGACGATGCTCAACGAGCTCCTCATCAGGGAAGGATTCGCGGAGGAGGTCACCTACACCGACGGCTACGCCCACGCGGATGAGCTCCGTGCCGCTGAGGATGCGGCGCGCGATGCCGGTGCGGGCCTGTGGAGCGCGTGCGCGGGTGACATGTCGTGAGCACCGATTCCTCGAGCCACACCTCGATCGCACCGCTCGCCGCGCGGACTAGATTGGTTCGGCGCTCGGGTCTTCTTGTGTGGTCGGGTCATCCGACCCGCCACGCGAGTTGAGCAGGCGCCGCAGGGAATCCAGGCGCGCCTGCAGATGCGCGTCACTGCGCACATAGGCGTCCAGGCCGCACTCCTCCTCATCGTGCGTGCAGCCGCGGGGGCAGGCATCCAGCCCGGGCGCGAGATCGTCGAAGGCTCGCACGACCGTGGCCAGTGAGACATGCGCGAGGCCGAAGGAGCGCACCCCGGGAGTGTCGACGATCCAGCCGCCCGCGGGCAGCGCGAGGGCGACGGCAGAGGTCGATGTGTGCCGGCCACGGCCGGTGACATCGTTGACCCGGCCCGTGGCGCGATCGGCTCCGGGCACGAG
>JBIKKK010000239.1:0-2869 GCA_044360385.1 Candidatus Nanopelagicales bacterium | reverse complement strand
CCCTTGGGCCTCCCCAGGTGGGCCACGACGACGACCCGGGCACCGCGCTCGCGAAGCGCGACGATGGTCGGGATGCTGGCCTTGAGTCGGCCCTCATCCGCGATCGACACACCGTCCTGCGAACGCGCAAGGGGCACGTTGAGATCACTACGCACGAGGACGACACGCCCCGCCACGTCAAGGCGCTCGAGGCGGTCGCTCACAGGCGGGCGCCGACGTACTGGGTCAGGTCGATGAGGCGATTCGAGTAGCCCCACTCGTTGTCGTACCAGCCGACCACCTTGACCATCGTGCCCATGGAGTTGGTGAGCCCGGCGTCGAAGATCACGGAGGCCGGATCGGTCACGATGTCGGAGGACACGATGGGGTCTTCCGTGTAGCGGAGGATGCCTGCCAGCGCACCCTGGCTCGCCACCTTCATCGCCGTGTTGATCTCGTCGACGGTCGCGGGGCGCTCCAACTCGACGGTGAGGTCCGTGGCCGATCCGGTCGGCGTCGGCACGCGCATGGCGTAGCCATCGAGGCGACCCTTCAATTGCGGGAGAACCAGTCCGATTGCCTTGGCGGCTCCCGTGGTGGTCGGGATCATGTTGATCGCCGCAGCCCGCGCCCGACGCAGGTCAGAGTGGGGGAAGTCCAGGATCCGCTGATCATTGGTGTAGGCGTGGATCGTGGTCATCATGCCGCGCACGATCCCAAACGAGCTGTCGAGCACCTTGGCCATAGGGGCGAGGCAGTTGGTCGTGCATGACGCATTGGAGATCACGGAATCCGTGGCGGGGTCATAGTCGCCTTCGTTGACGCCCATGACGATGGTGATGTCCTCGTTCTTCGCCGGCGCGGAGATGATGACCTTCTTGGCTCCCGCCGCGATGTGAGCGCGTGCCTCGGTGGCATCGGTGAAGTAGCCCGTGGACTCAATGACGATGTCAACGCCCAGCTTGGCCCAGGGCAGTGCCGCCGGATCCTTCTCCGCCGTGACCGTGATGGTGCGTCCTCCCACGGTCAGGGTGCCATCGCCATATGTCACTTCCAGGGGGAACCGGCCCAGCACGCTGTCGTACTTCAGCAGGTGGGCCAGGGTCGCGGTATCGGTGAGGTCATTGATGCCCACCACCTCGATGTCGGTGACGCCGGCAGCCACGAGGGCCCGATAGAAATTGCGGCCGATCCGACCGAATCCATTGATGCCGACAGTGATGGTCACGAGGTTCTCCTGAAGACGGGGCGCCGCTCAACGGCGCCGTGCAGCGGTGTGCGCCACCCTACCGTACGCGTTTACAGATACCGCTGGACGAAGGTCCCGTCATGTGCGACCTGTACGGCGAGAGTCTCACTTGGCGTTACAGCAACGACCTCGCCCATCTCTGCCGGACCCGGGTCGGTGTCAGGCGTCGAGCTCAGCGTGCAACTCAGCCTCGAGCGCGTCGATATCCGCCTCGGCGAGGGCTGCCTCGGTGCCCGGGATGCCGAGCTCGGCCGCGCGCTTATCCGCGGTCGCCAGCAGGCGCCTGATTCGCCCTGCGACGGCATCCTTGGTCATGGGGGGATCAGCCAGAGCGCCAAGCTCCTCCAGGCTGGCCTGGCGATGCTCGAGTCGAAGCCTCCCGGCTTCGGCCAGGTGGTCGGGGATCTCATCCCCGAGGATCTCCATGGCGCGACGCACCCGCGCCCCTGCGGCGACAGCGGCCCTGGCGGACCGCCGCAGATTGGCATCATCGAAGTTGGCCAGTCGGTTGGCGGTAGCACGCACCTCGCGGCGCATGCGCCGCTCCTCCCAGACGAGGACCGAAGAATGGGCTCCCATGCGCGTGAGCATGGCGCTGATGGCGTCGCCGTCGCGGATCACGACGCGATCGACCCCGCGAACCTCACGGGACTTCGCGGGGATCCCCAGGCGGCGTGCGGCGCCGACGAGGGCGAGCGCGGCCTCCGGGCCGGGACAGGTGATCTCGAGGGCAGCCGATCGGCCGGGCTCGGTGAGAGATCCGTGGGCGAGGAACGCACCGCGCCACGCGGATTCGGAGTCGCACACTCCCCCGGAGACGACAGCCGGAGGCAGGCCACGTACGGGTCGACCCGATCCGTCGACGAGTCCGGTCTGTCGCGCCAGGTGCTCACCGCCCGACACGATGCGCACGACGTAGCGCTGCGCCTTGCGCAAGCCCCCCGCCTGCACGATGGCGATCTCGCTCTCCTGGTTGTAGACCTCGGTCAGATCCTTGCGCAGTCGACGGGCGGTCGCGCCCGCGTCGAGATCAGCCTCGACCACGATCCGGCCGGCGACGATGTGGAGTCCGCCGCCGAAGCGGAGCAGGGATGACACCTCGGCCTTGCGGCAGCACGACTTGGTCACGGGCAGACGACTGAGCTCGTCCTTCACCTCCGCGGTCATGGCCACCGCGCCATCCTGCCATGGGGAGCCCAGCATCCCCGACCAGCCCGACGCCTACGACAGAACGGCGCCTACGACAGAACGGCGCGCAGGGCCTCCTGCAGGAGGGCACTGTCGTGATGTCCCGGGCCGGCGAGAACGTCCGCGGACACCACCCGGGCCCCCAGGCTCGCCGCTGCCTGGCGCAAGGCTTCGGGATCGTCCACGCTGCGGGGATCGGCGATGATCGTGTCGATGCGGATGCCCGAGGCGATATCAGCCCAGGTCTCGAGGTAGCTCACGGCACTGAAGTCCTCGGTCTCGCCAGTCTGAGGGCCAGCATTGAGCAACAGGATCCGCTCCGCGGGAGATTCCCGAAGGGCCGCTGCCAACTCCGGGATGAGCACGTGGGCAAGGACGCTCGTAAACCAGGAACCTGGTCCGATGACGATGTGCGAAGCGTTGCGCACGGCCACCACAGCTTCGGGGCAGGCG
>JBIKKK010000238.1:0-2898 GCA_044360385.1 Candidatus Nanopelagicales bacterium | reverse complement strand
GCTCTCGCGGTCAAGCGAGCCCGCACCGGCGATGATGAATTCCTTGCGCGGAGCCACGTCGCTCCCCATGAGGAGATCGAACACCCTCGAGGCAACCTCCGCATCCTTGACATTGATCCGCCGCAACTGCCGGCTTCCGATGGCCATCGTGGTGTCGCGAAGCTGAGCGGCGTCCATCTCCCCCAGTCCCTTGTAGCGCTGGATCGGATCCTTCCAGCGTTTGCCCTTCTTCTCCAAATCCTTCAGGGTCGCCCGCATCTCGGCATCGGTATAGGTGTAGCGCACCTCCCCGGGCTTGCCACCCGACCCGACGATGTCGATGCGATGCAGCGGAGGCATAGCGGCAAACACCCTTCCCGCCTCGAGCAACGCGGGGAGATAGCGGTGAATGAGGGTGAGGAGAAGCGTGCGGATATGCGCACCATCCACATCCGCATCGGACATGAGGATGACACGGCCGTAGCGTGCCTGATCGAGGTCGAAGGATCGTCCACTCCCGGCTCCGATCACCTGGATGATCGAGGCGCACTCGGTGTTCTTGAGCATTTCGGCGAGCGAGGCCTTCTGGACGTTGAGGATCTTGCCCCGGATCGGCAGCAGCGCCTGGAACTCCGCGTCGCGCGCCATCTTGGCGGTGCCGAGGGCGCTGTCGCCCTCGACGATGAAAAGCTCTGTGCGCCCCTGGTCGTCACTGCGGCAGTCGACGAGCTTCGCCGGAAGCGCCGAGGACTCGAGGGCATTCTTGCGGCGCTGAGTGTCGCGCTGGGTGCGCGCCGCCACGCGGGCCCGCATGGCTCCGGCCACCTTCTCGAGCACCGACCGCGCAGCGGCCTTCTCCCCCCGTGGAGGCTGGGTGAGCCACTTCGCCAATTCCTTGGTGACGACTGCGGAGACAATGCGCGAGGCCGCCGGCGTGCCGAGGACCTCCTTGGTCTGTCCCTCGAATTGCGGCTCGGGGACGCGCACGGCGATCACACCGATGAGCCCCTCGAGGACGTCGTCCTTGGTGATCGGATCATCGCTTGCCTTGAGCACACGTGCCGACTTCGCCTGCTCGTTGAGTACCTTGACGATGGCCCGGTCGAATCCCGTGACGTGGGTTCCACCCTTCGGAGTCGCGATGACGTTGACGAAGGAGCGCACATCGGTGTCGTATCCCGCGGTCCAGCGCAGCGCGATGTCGACGCTGAGCTCGCGCTCGACCTCCTGCGACGTCAGGTGCCCCTTGTCATCGAGGACCGGCACCGTCTCGTGGAAGTGCCCTGCGCCATGGAGTCGAATCACCCCGGTGACCGCTTCGCCCCCCATGGACTCGACGAATTCTCCGATACCGCCCTTGTGCTGGAACGTCTCCGCTGACCCTCCGTCTCGCTCATCGTCGAGCGTGACCGCGAGCCCCGGCACCAGGAAACTCGTCTGCACCAGTCGCTCGCGGATCGGAGCGATGTCGTAGGCCGCGTCCTTGGTGAAGACCTGCGGGTCGGCCCACCAGCGCACCCGCGTGCCGGTCCGGGTACGCGGGACGGTGCCGATCACCCGAAGGCCCGACTTGCGCTGGAAAGGCGCATCAGGACCGTCGCCATCGAAGACACCCGGCACGCCGCGACGGAAGGAGATGGCGTGGGTCTTGCCTCCCCGATCTACTTCGACGTCGAGTCGCGTCGACAGCGCATTGACCACGGAGGCTCCGACACCGTGCAGGCCTCCCGAGACGGCGTACCCCGTGCCGCCGAACTTGCCGCCGGCATGAAGCTTGGTCATCACGAGTTCGACGCCCGACAGTTTGGTTTTGCGCTCTGCGTCGACGGGGATGCCGCGGCCGTCGTCGCGGACCTCTACCGAGCCGTCCGTGCGCAGGATCACCTGGATCTTCTTGGCCCAGCCCCCCATGGCCTCGTCCACCGAATTGTCGACGATCTCCCAGAGGCAGTGCAGGAGGCCACGACCGTCGTTGGAGCCGATGTACATGCCCGGGCGCTTGCGCACGGCGTCGAGGCCCTCGAGTACGGCAAGATCCCGGGCCGAGTAGCCCGACTCCCCTGCACCCTTAGCCTTCGCGGCTGCCGCGGCCTTTGCCATGCAAGCAGGCTAACGACCGAGGGACTCCGACCCCCGGCGACGCGTCGCGGCGGGCAGCCTGTGAATCCCCTCACAAAATCCCGACCGGGAGCGGCGCGTCGCTTGCTCTCGGTGCGCGGGAATGCGAAAGCCGTGTGAGAGTGTTACTTCGAGCGTCACCTGAGGAGGTCGCCGATGTCCGCTCTCACCGCCACTGCCAGTCTGACCGCAGACGACCGTTGCGACGGTTGCGGCGCCCAGGCGTACGTTCGCGTGCGGTTGGCCAATGGCGGCGAGCTCCTGTTCTGCGGACATCACTGGGGTCGCCACTCCGACGCCCTGCTCCCCCAGGCTGTCGAGGTCGTCGATGAGACCGAGCGTCTGGCCGAGGCTCCCGCAGCCGCTGAGGCCTAAATTGGCACATCCACCGGCACGACCAATCCACACCGCGAGAGCGTCAGTCCAAGTAGTCGCGCAAGACTTGCGAGCGGCTCGGATGGCGCAGTTTTGACATCGTCTTGGATTCGATCTGACGGATCCGCTCGCGCGTGACACCGTAGACCTTGCCGATCTCGTCGAGAGTCTTGGGCTGCCCGTCCGTGAGGCCGAAGCGCATGCGCACCACGCCGGCCTCGCGATCCGAGAGGGTGTCGAGGACCGACTCCAACTGCTCCTGGAGCAGGGTGAAGGAGACGGCGTCGCTCGGGACGATCGCCTCGGAGTCCTCGATGAGATCGCCGAACTCCGAATCGCCGTCCTCACCCAGCGGGGTGTGCAGCGAGATGGGCTCGCGCCCATACTTCTGGACCTCGATGACCTTCTCGGGGGTCATGTCGAGTT
>JBIKKK010000237.1:0-2920 GCA_044360385.1 Candidatus Nanopelagicales bacterium | reverse complement strand
TGCCGTCCGAGAGCTCAAGGAGGAGGGTCTCACCATCGTGATGGCCACGCACGAGATGGGCTTCGCTCGCGAGGCTGCCGATCGCGTCTGCTTCCTGGACGCAGGCGTGGTCCTGGAAGAGGGGACGCCCGAACAGGTGCTCGAGGCACCGAATGAGCAACGTACTCGCGAGTACCTGGCGCGCTTCCTGGGATAAGGCCCCTCGCGCCCCTACCCTGGGGGCATCCTGGGGCCAGGCGGCCCTCAACTGAACACTCGGAGGTACTCCATGGCATCGGTCGACCCCATGACCGGCCTGACCTACGACGATGAGCGTGCGGTGGCTTCGGCCCTCGGCCGCAACTGGTGGGCCCTGCTCCTGCTGGGCGTCGTCAGCCTGATCGTCGGCGTCATCCTCATCCTGCGGCCCGGCGGCTCCACCTGGTTCATCGCCGTCGTCCTGGCGATCTACCTGGTGATCTCCGGCATCGTGTCGCTCGTGCGGGCTTTCGCGCACGGTCTGCCCGGTGGTTACCGCGCGCTGCTCATCATCTCCGGCATCATCGGCATCCTCCTCGGCCTGCTGATGTTTCGCTTCGGCCCGGAGGAGAAGGTCGAGATCTTCGGCATCTTCGTCGGCGTGTGGTTCCTCTTCTCCGGCATCCTCCAGCTCGTCAACTCTTCGTCCGTCTCTGAGGGCAAGGGCTGGGCGATCTTCTCGGGCATCGTCTACATGCTCGCTGGCATCGTCCTGCTCATCAATCCGTGGGCGGTGGAGATCTTCGTCTGGATCGCCGGCATCTGGCTCGTCGTGCTCGGCATCTTCGAGATCATCTCGTCGTTCCAGCTCAAGTCGCTCGCCAAGAAGGCCGCGGCCTAGCGCCTCATGCCGAAGGAGACCTCGCAAACCCTCGATCGGGGGCTTCGGGTCCTCTCGGTGCTTGCCGACTCCCCCGAGGGTCTCACCGTGACGGAAGTCGCGGCGGCCCTCGGGGTGAGTCGCACCGTCGTCTACCGGCTCATCGTCACCCTCGAACAGCATGGCCTGGTACGCCGGGGCACCGATGGCCGCTGCCGGCTCGGACTCGCCGTACTCTCCCTCGCCCGGCAGGTCCAGCCCCTGCTGCGCGATGCCGCGATGCCCGTGCTGCGCCGACTCGCTGAGGGCATCGGCGCCACCGCCTATCTCGGCGTCGTCGACGGGCAGGACCTCCTCGCCGTCGCCGTCGCTGAACCCCCGCGGTCCGACGTACACGTCGCCTATCGCCTCGGGTCACGCATTCCCCTCGAGCTCGGTGCTGCCGGCCGGGCGGTGCTCGCGGCGCGCACCGCGGCGGGCCGGCCCCTTGACCCGCCTTGGGTGGTCACCACCGGGGAGTCCCCGGGCAGCAGCGGCATTGCGGCCCCTGTCCTCGGTATCCCCGGCGTGGAGGCGGCCGTGGGTGTGGCCCTGGCCGCCCCTCCCGACGAGGTCGGGCCCCGTGTCGCACGGGCGGCTCAGGAGATTGCCCGCGCCCTCGGCTGAGGCGCCCCTTGGATGTGATGCAGATCGCCCTGGGAATCCCCATGGCGGACCGTTCGGTTGAGCCACTCGGCGCGACAGCCGACGTAGCCTGGAGTGAATCGAAGGGAGCGCCATGCGCCTGCGCGGGATCACCGCCCTCATCGCCTCGGCTGCGGTCGCGGCCGCCACGCTCGTGGCTGCCTCTCCGGCTGTCGCGGCTGAGGCTCCGCGCCCGATCGTCTCGGGCTGGTTCGGATGGTGGGCCTCCGACGTAGCCGTTAACCAAATGATCTCTCAGGCTGACGGAGTCGTCGGCGAGGTCGCGATGTTCTGGTGGTCCTTCCAGGAGGGAAACGCCAGGCAGCGCCTTTGTCTCTATGACAACGGCAACTACAACGGCGAAGGTCACGGGCAACCTTGGTGCGACAGCCCCACTCCCTGGACGACCCCGAAGTTCGACCGTCAGCGCAAAGCGCTCCAGGCTGCAGGGATCAAGGTCAACGCCTCCATCACCGACCTCGGCGCGACTAGCAAGGGCAAGTTGAGCGCCTATCTTTCCGACGCGAAGAACCGCAGGGCCTACGCCAAGCAGATCGCCGACTACGCCGTCAAGGCAGGTGTGGATGGAATCGACCTGGACTGGGAGGTCTTCGCATTCCATGACGATCGGGCCGGATGGGAGCGCACCCGGGAGAGTTGGGTGGCGATGATCAAGCAACTGTCCGAGCAGCTTCGCGCCAGGGGGCTCACTCTGTGGGCGACGGTGCCCGGAGGTGCCTCGCCCTTCGTGACCAATTGGATGTCGCCCACAAACGAGTGCGGGGAAGCACGCGGCGGCACCGGCCAGCCGAACCCAAGCACGGGGTACTGCGTGTATGCATGGAGTGAGATCGCACCCTACGTCGATCGCCTCAACATCATGGCCTACGACTACAGCTGGAGCGTGCCAGGACCGATCGGCCCGAACGACTGGGCTGCTCTCGTGGCCAAGAGCGCGGTGGAGCAGCTCGGGGAGGGCAACTCAGGAAAGGTGTGGATCGGTGCTCCGCAATACGGTCGCGACTGGCCGGTCGCCTCTGGCTCAGGCTGGCGGGTCAAGGAAGGCTGCCCGGCAGGGTGGAAGCCGACCACCACGCCGTCGAAGAAGTCTGAGATGGGCGGCATCAAGCAGCGCGAACTCGCCCAGCGTCTGGGCGTCAAGCCCACATGGAACGAGCGGTACGGCGAGTGGACGTTCCAGTACTGGGAGAAGACGGACGGCAAGGTAGCCAAGAAGAAAGTGTCCTGCGAGATCTTGCGCGAGGTTTGGTACGCCGACGAGCGATCAGCACTCGCTCGAGCTTCGATCGTCCCCGAGCATCAAATCGGCGGTATCGCCGTGTGGCAGTTCGACTACGTTGATGCGTCCTTCTACAAGAGACTCGCCGACTATGGCCG
>JBIKKK010000064.1:0-10793 GCA_044360385.1 Candidatus Nanopelagicales bacterium | reverse complement strand
AAGACCCGACCTGCGAGGCCGTAGCCGAGGAGGACAACGCGAGCGGTCACGCGCCACTAACTCCAGTAGACGTGCACGCGGGTGCCTACGGGAATCTGATCGAAGAGCCACGAGACGCCCTTGAGGTCGGCGACATTCACGCAGCCGTGGGAGCCACCGCCCGGGTAGTAGCCGCTCGCAGCGAAGGTGGGGGAGTAGTGGACCGCGATGTCGCCGTTGAAGAAGAGCGCGTAGGGCATGGGCGCACGCGGAACGTCCGGTCCGCCGATGCCCGAGGTCGCGTAGCGGTCCTTGTAGTAGACGCGGTAGGTCCCTGTGGGCGTATCGAGGCCGGGGACGCCGAAGCGCACGTCAAGCGTCTGCACCACCTTGCCCTTGAGGACGTAGCGCAAGAGCTTTGACGTCTTGTCGATGCAGAGGACCTGACGCTCCTGGAGGCATGCCTTCGGCAACTTGCCAACGTCGTCGCCGACCTTGTCCAGCATCTTCCAGGTGTCCTTGTTGAGCTTGCCGTTGATGGGCAGGAAGAACTTGCGCTGGAATCCCTTGACGGCGGCCATCGTTGACCGGCCGAAGAAGTCGTTGCCGACTTCCTTCGTGCGCAGGTCGTAGCCGAGCCAGTTGAGGCGGTAATGCGCCTTGTGGACGGTGTCGCCTCGGTCGCCGTAGACGAGGGGGAGGTCACGGGGGAGGGGCGATGCCGATGCGATGCCGACGCCCGAACTCAGCACGAGGGCAGCCACCAGCGCGGTGGCGATCGTGAGAGGGCGGCCCATGTCACTCCTTCGAACCTGCAGGTCAGTGGCCCACGCTACCCCCGTTCAGGGCAGG
Source organism: Candidatus Nanopelagicales bacterium (assembly GCA_044360385.1). Classification (GTDB taxonomy): domain Bacteria; phylum Actinomycetota; class Actinomycetes; order S36-B12; family S36-B12; genus Mxb001. Next base: position 9,962 of record JBIKKK010000064.1, on the reverse strand, counting down.
ATCGGAGGGTGACTGGTGAGCGCGAGCGCATGTCTGACTGCGGTGACTACCGCTTTGGACCGGAGGAGGCCGGGCCCTGGTACCTGTGGGGTCCCTACCTCGCCGAGAGGGCCTGGGGCACGGTCCGCGAGGACTACTCCGATGACGGCGACGCCTGGCGCTATCTGCCCTACGACGCGGCCCGGTCACGGACCTTCCGCTGGAGCGAGGACGGCATCCTCGGGTTCTGTGACCTGCACCAGGACCTCGCTTTCTCCCTGGCCATGTGGAATGGCCGTGACGGCCACCTGAAGGAGCGCTTCTTCGGCCTTGACGGCTGGCAGGGCAATCACGGCGAGGACGCCAAGGATTACTGGTGGTACGACGACGCCATTCCCTCGCATGCGTGGCTGCGGGCGCACTACCACTATCCGCAGTCGGCGTTCCCCTATGACGAGTTGGTCTCCGTCAATGGTTCGCGCACGCGCCAGGATCCAGAGTTCGAGCTCTTGGACACGGGAGCCTTCGACGAGGATCGCTACTGGATCGTCGACGTCGCCTATGCCAAGAACGACCCCACCGACACTGCGATCAGGATCCGCGTGACCAATGCCGGGCCGGAGGAAGACACCCTGCACCTACTGCCCACGGCGATCTTCCGTGACACGTGGTCGTGGGGGAAGGGCCGGCCCGTGCCGCAGTTCGCCCTGGATGCGGGCAGCATCGTCGCCGATCACTGGCGGCTGGGCACCTATCACATCGATGCAGCGTCGGCGTCGGATGGCACCGTGCCCGAGGCGCTCTTCTGCGACAACCGCACCAACACCGAGCGCGTCTTCGGCACGCCCCTTGACCGGCCCTATCCCAAGGACGGCATCAACGACTACGTCGTCCATGGAGCAGCCACCGTCAATCCCGATCATCAGGGCACGAAGTGCTCCTGGCACTACGCGCTCACGGTGCCGGCAGGGGAGACCGTGGAGGTGCGGCTGCGCCTGTGGTCGCCAAGCGAGGGTGATCACCCGGACCCCGGTTGGGCCGAGAGCCGGTTCGACGCCCTCATGGAGACGCGCGAGCGTGAGGCCGATGCCTTCTACGCCGGGCTCACGCCGCCGCATGCCTCGGCCGATCAGGCAGACATCATGCGTCGCGCATTCGCCGGCATGATCTGGTGCAAGCAGTTCTTCCGGTACGACGTATCGCGATGGCTGGACGGTGATCCGACCGAGCCACCACCGCCGCCCGGGCACGCGCTGAGTCGCAACGGCCGATGGCGCAATCTCGACGCCTACGACGTGATGTCCATGCCTGACTCCTGGGAGTACCCCTGGTTTGCGGCCTGGGACCTGGCCTTCCACACGGTGGTCTTCGCGCACATTGATCCCGAGTACGCGAAGTACCAGCTCCTCCTCATGCTGCGCGAGTGGTACATGCACCCCAGTGGTGCCCTGCCGGCGTACGAATGGAACTTCGACGATGTCAATCCGCCCGTGCACGCGTGGGCGGCGATCCGCGTCTTCGAGATCGACGGCTCGCGTGACGTCGACTTCCTCGCACGCGTGTTCCAGAAGCTGCTCATCAACTTCACCTGGTGGGTCAACAAGGTCGATCAGGAGGGCAATAACGTCTTCGAGGGCGGCTTCCTGGGGTTGGACAACATCGGGCCGATCGATCGGTCGCACCTGCCCGAGGGATATGTCATCGAGCAGGCGGACGGCACGTCCTGGATGGCCTTCTACGCGCTCATGATGCTGCGCATGTCCATCCGGCTCGCACCCCACGACGATGCCTATGCGCCGATGGCGCTGAAGTTCCTGGAGCATTTCGCGACCATCACGGACGGCATGGCCAGCGTCGGGCTCTTCGACGTAGAGGACGGCTTCTTCTACGACCAGCTCGTGCGCCCCGACGGCACCCGCGAGCCGATCCGGGTGCGCTCGCTCGTCGGCGTCATCCCGGTCCTCGCCGGAGCCTTCATCGACCAGGGATCCCGATTCGCGGCTTCACCGCGCTATCAGAAGCGGCTCGCCGACTTCCTGCGCAGGCGTGGAGTCGACCACGATGCCAATGGGACGACGCACACCACCGGCTTCCTCCAGTTGCGGCATGACGATGACGGCAACAAGGCGCTGCTCACGGTGGTCGACCCCGACCGCCTGCGCCGCGTGCTCCTCGAGGTGCTGAGCGAGGACTCCATGCTGTCTCCGTACGGCCTCCGATCGGTGTCGAAGCGACTTGAGGGAGCGCCCTACCAGATCAATGTCGATGGTCAGGAGTACGGCATCGACTACGAGCCGGCCGAGTCCACGACGCCGATCTACGGCGGCAACTCCAACTGGCGCGGGCCCGTGTGGTTCCCCATCAACCACCTCGTCATCGAGGCGCTTGAGCGCTATCACCTCTATTTGGGGGACGACTTCACCGTCGAGTGCCCGACTGGCAGCGGCGTGATGATGAATCTCGAGCAGGTCGCAGCGGAGATCAGGCGGCGACTCATCTCGGTCTTCGAGGAGCGTCCGGACGGCACACGTCCGGTCTTCGGCGGGTCCGAGCGATTCCAGGCCGACCCCCGCTGGCACGACCCGCTCTTCTACGAGTACTTCCACGGTGACAACGGTGCCGGGCTCGGAGCGTCCCACCAGACCGGGTGGACCGGGCTGGTCGCCGATCTGATCATCGGCCGACGCGGCTAGGCGCGAACTTCGAGCGGATCGTGTCAGTTTCCGGCACTGTATGCTCGAAGTTCACGCTGATGCTTGCGGCTGTCGCGGGCCGCGGACACTTCGGCTACGACGCCTTCTTGGTCGCTCACTATCCGCTCCCACGTGAAGCGCAGCACGACCCAGCCTCGAATGACGAGCAGGTTTTGACGTTCGCGATCGCGCTCGAAGGAGCGACGATCCGAGTGGAAGGCACGCCCGTCTACCTCAATGGCGACTTTCAACTGGGGGTCAGCAAAGTCAATCTCGGCCAGTACCCGGCCGTGCTCGTCTCGCACGACATAGTTGGGGACCCAGTTGCCACTCGTGCGCGAGAGCAGCCGCCCCATGCGCTGCTCGGCCTCCGAACGTGAGCCTGAAGCGGCCCGCTCTTGCAGCGATCGAAGGCGGCTAAGCCCCTTCCGGCCCCGTCCTGATCGGTCCTCAATGAGGGAGGCGAGATCCTCCGGGGCAATCCATCGCTGTTGGAGGGCGTGATCGAGAAGGTCTCTGGCGTGTCGTTCCGAACGGGATATGAGTGTGTCAGCCAAGGCATCGAGTCGAGGAGCGAGCGGTGGCAGCCCGTTCGGCTGTACCAGTTCAGGGCTCACTCGACGAACGACGGTGATGTGCCAACTCTCAGGGGCGCGCACCGGCTGTGGGCTCAGTAGGACGTGGTCGCTGCCCTTGATGTTCCATCCCTGCAACCGCGCGGCCGTCGGTCCACTTACCCCCGAGTCGGGGCCTGCGTGGATGTGGAGTGCCCAAGCCGTAGATGCGTCCCCTGGGACGTAGAGATCCCGGACAATGAGAACGCGCCCCACGCGCGACCAGCTCCCGCGATCGATCCGGGCGTGAATGGACCGCGTAGAGAAGCCCAGCGCCCTGGCCTCCGCCCAACCAATGATGCCGTTGCGCAAGCGAGCCAACTCGCGCGCATCATCCTCATTCATGGTCACAAACGCAGCATGTGGCAAAGCCCGATTCAGTGGCGTCCTCTGTCCACAGGACTGCGCCCGAACTTCGAGCGGAAAGTGTCGCTTTTCGACCGGATCCGCTCGAAGTTCGGCGCTCTAGACTCCTAGGCCGTCTCGCGCGGTCCGACCGCGGACTCGAACCAACGCGGGCTGGTGGAAGCGGGCGGGTAGAAGAGCGTGCGCTGCAGGATCAGCGTGGGCCCCGGTCGTGCGGCCGCATCAGCGAGCGCCGTGCGCAGTTGGTCCGCGTCGTCCACCTCCGCGAAGGCCATGCCAAAGGAGCCGGCGAGCATCTCCCAGTCGGGAGTGAACAGGTCGACGCCGCGCTCCGGATGGCCGAAGACCTGCTGGTCGAAGCGCAGCATCCCGTAGCCGCCGTCGTCAATGATGAGCAGTGTGACGGGCAGTCGCTCCTGCACGAGCGAGGCGAGCTCTCCGAGTGCGAACATCGGGCCGCCGTCGCCGCAGACTGCCAACGTGGGGATGCCGGCAGCCGCAGGGCCGATGGCCGCGGGCAGCGCGTATCCCAGCGTGCCCCAGCCGACCGGGTTAAGGAGGCGTCGCGGCCGGGGCTGACGCCCATGGCTACTCGTCCAATAGCCGGGGATGCACATGTCGGTGACGATGGCGCCCTGCGCCGGCCATGAGTCGATCGCCGAGACAAACTCGACCGCCGGCAGCGTGCGCTCGTCGCTGCGCAGTCGGGCCTGCACCCGATCGCGCAGGTCGGTGGGTGCCCAGGAGGGCCGTGACTCCACGGGCAACCGCAGGAGCACGGCTTCGATCGCTGAGACCAGGTCCTCCTGGACGAGGACATCCCAGTCGATGGTGCGGCCGACTTCCGCCCCGAGGCAGATCGCCGCTCGGCGCGTGGGCATGGCCATCTTCCAGTTCTTGGTGTGCATCGCGTCGAACCCGCTGCCCACGATGAGCAAGAGATCCGCGCTGCCGATGAGTGCCTCGACCTCCGGTTCGTGAGTGGACGTCTCGATGGCAAGTGGATGGCCGGCCATCACCCCTCGACCTGCGTATGTCGTGACGACAGGGGCACCGAGCCGCTCCGCGAGAGACTGCAGGGCGGCGGATCCCTGATCGCCGCTTTGTGCGACTCCACCGCCGGACCAGATGACGACACGGGGCGACGCGGCGATGAGGCCTGCCAGGGCGTCCGTCCCCTCGGGTGCGGACGGCATCATGACCGCCGCGGGAACGTCGGGGAGTGGCCCGGCGGGTCGGCCAAGCCGCCCCTGTCGGGCAGCGCCGTCCCATGGCGCATTGAGGATGTCGGAGGGGATGCCGACGTACGCCGGTCCGCGGGGTACCGACATCGTGAGAAACATCGACTGGGCCACGGCGGTGAGTGCCTCGTCGGCGGATGACACGGTGCGTGCCGGTCGACCCAGTGCAGCAAACGGGGCAGCCTGGTCGCCCATCTCGTGGAGGATGCCGCGCGGCCCTTCGGGAGAGCGCAGGGCCGTCGACACGTCGCTGGAGATGAGGAGGACGGGCACCCCGCTCACTGCTGCCTCGCCGAAGGCGGCGAGCGCATTGATGGCACCCGGTCCCGTCGTCGTGAGCGCCACTCCGAGGCGTCCTGTCGCACGGGCGTATCCGTCGGCGGCGTAGACGCACGCCTGCTCGTGCCGAACGCCGACGATCCGCACGGTGCCTCCGCTGTCGGGCTCGGAGGACCAGAAGGCAAGGTTGTGCACGCCCGGCAGGCCAAAGGCAAGGTCCACTCCTTGCGCGGCCATCATCTCGAGGATCGCGGTGCCGACGGTGCGCTGCTCGCTCACGGCACCAGCCTCTCAGAGTGCCTGCCAATCAGGTGGGCCTCCCTCGGGGCCGGCTCGGGTGCCGCGAGTGGGAGGATCGGGCCATGGCCACCTACTCCTCGCGTAATCCCGCCCACTTCGATGACATCGTCACCGAGTTCCCCCTTGCGACGAGCGCTGATGTGCTCGCGGCATGCGAGGCCGCGCATGCCGCTCAGTCGGGTTGGGCTGCGGTGCCCGCACCCTTCCGCGGCCGCGTCATCGCGCAGGTAGGCCGCCTCTTCGAAGCCAACAAGGAGGCACTGTCGCGTCTCGTCACGCGCGAGATGGGCAAGGTGTACGCCGAGGCGCTGGGCGACGTGCAGGAAGTCATCGACACGTGCGATTTCTTCCTCGGTGAGGGTCGTCGGCTCTACGGCCAGACCGTGCCCAGCGAGATGCCCGACAAGCAACTCTTCACCTTCCGCATGCCCGTGGGCACCGCGATGATCATCACGGCCGGCAACTTCCCCGCGGCGGTGCCGTCGTGGTACATCGTGCCCGCGCTCGTCACGGGCAACACCATCGTGTGGAAGCCCGCGGAGCAGACGGCGGCCATCGCCCAGGCCATGGCTGAGATCTTCTACGCCGGGGGCGTGCCGCGCGACGTGCTCAAGGTTGTCGTCGCCGACGGCCCCGCGACGTACGACGGACTCGAGAACGCCCTGCAGAAGAAGCTCATCCAGAAGATCGGCTTCACGGGCTCCACCGAGGTGGGACGCCGCCTGAGCGAGCTCGCAGGTCGCCACCTCCAGTCGCCGTGCCTCGAGCTCGGTGGCAAGAACCCGATGGTCGTGATGCCGGACGCCGATATCGATCTCGTCGTCGAAGGTGCGCTCTTCGCCGGATTCGGCACGGCCGGTCAGCGTTGCACCTCGCTTGGCACGCTCTGGGTGCACCGAGACATCTACGACCAGGTGCGCGAGCGCTTCGTGCACGCCGTGGAGAACGCTGCTGTCGGAGACCCGTTCGAGGCGGTGCTCTACGGCCCGATGATCGACGAGAAGTACCTGCTCACTCACGAGAAGAACCTCGGGCTCATCCAGGATCATCAGACGGTCTACGGATCCACGGGCATCGGCCGGATCACCTCGCACAATCCGCGCGCGGGCTTCGTCGGCGATCCTGACGCGGGGTGGTTCGCGCACCCGACGATCGTCGATGGCGTGCGCCCCGGCGATGCCCTCTACGACACTGAGACCTTCGGTCCGTTGGTCACCATGGGCGTCTTCGACAACCTCGACGAGGCCATTGAACTCGCGAACGGTCACGGCTACGGCCTGTCGTGTGCGATCTACACCTCCGATCCGAAGTCGGTGTGGCGTTTCCGTCAGGGTGTTTCGGCCGGCATGGTCTCGGTCAACAACTCCACCTCCGGTGCGGAGGCGCACCTGCCCTTCGGTGGCAATGGCCTGAGTGGCAATGGTTCGCGACAGAGCGGCATCTGGGTCCTCGACCAATTCACCCGCTGGCAGTCCATGAACTGGGATTACAGCGGCAAGCTGCAGAAGGCGCAGATGGACGTGGCTGAGCTGCCCTTCGACCCTGGCTTCCGCTTGTGAGCCTGCCGGACCGGGCTGATGTCGTCGTCGTCGGCGGCGGCGTCATGGGTGCCTCGGCTGCCTTCCACCTTGCCGAGGCGGGTGTGAGCGTGGTCCTCGTCGAGCGTGGCGAACTCTCGGGCGGCTCCACCTCCAAGGCGGCCGGTGGAGTGCGTGCCAACTTCTCCGATGAGCTCAACATCATGCTGGGCAAGCGCTCGCTAGACCTCTTCGCGGACTTCCCGCAGCGGCCCGGGCAGGAGATCGATCTGCACCGCAGCGGCTACCTCTTCGTGCTCACCCGCCCCGAGGACGTCGAGCTCTTCACCGCCTCGGTCGCGTTGCAGAACTCCCTGGGCGTGGAGTCGCGCATGGTCGACGTGGACGGGGCGTGCCGTCTCTCGCCGCTGCTCGATCCGGAGGGGGTCCTGGCTGCAGCCTGGTCGCCGAATGACGGTCACTGCACTCCGGAGTCGGTGGTCCTCGGCTACGCCACCGGTGCCCGTCGCCTCGGTGCGACCGTGCGCACGGGTGTTGCCGTGACGGGCATCGCGTCTGCGCAGGGCGAGATCACCTCGGTCCAGACCACCGATGGCGAGGTGGCGACGGGGTGCGTCATCGACTGTGCCGGTGCCTGGTCTCCTGAGATCGCGGCCTACGTCGGGGTCGAACTCCCCGTGACGCCGTACAAGCGGGAACTCCTCATCACCGAGCCTCTCGCCGAGCCCTTCGACACCGCGTTCACCATCGACTACGCCACCAGCCTCTACTGGCACCGCGAGGGTCCCGGCATCCTCACCGGCTTCTCGCGCAAGGACGCTGATCCAGGCTTCGACATCGGTCGCGACGCCGACTTCCCCGAGCGACTGGCGGAGCTCGCCGAGCACCGTGCCCCGGGACTCTTGGAGCTTGGGGTGCGAAGTGGTTGGGCCGGCCTCTACGAGGTCACGCCTGATCACAATGCGCTGTTGGGAGAGTCTGCGAAAGTGGCCCGTTTCCTTTACGCCACGGGCTTCTCGGGTCACGGATTCCTGCAGGGTCCTGCCGTGGGCGAGATCCTGCGTGACCTCTATCTCGGCCGCGAACCCTTCATTGACGTAAGCCCGCTCGATGTGAAGCGATTCGCCAGCGGGCAGTTGCGTCCCGAGCGCAACATCATCTAATCGGCGCCTCGAGCTGACCTCCAGCCGGCACTGGTGCGGCTCGCGACCGGCTGAGGCCGCTAGCCGAAGAGTCGGCCGTAGAGCAGCACCCACGGATAGAAGAGGTGCTGCCCTCCGTCCCACAGTACGGCGAACACGGTCAATCCCGTCCCGGCGACGATCGCCACGACCGGCCACCACGACCAGCGACTGGTGCTTGTCGTGCGGGTACGCCGTGCGCGCCAGAGGCCGTAGGCAAGCGCGCCCACCCCCGCACTCGAAACCTGCGCGCCGATAGCGCCCATGACGATCGGATTCGTGGCGTAGTAGGCGGCCTCCAGTGGCGGGAAGAATGCCGCGGCGCGCCAGCCGCTCACGATCGCGAATGCCACGGGAGTCGCGAGGATCCCGACCGTCGCCTGAGCGCGTGTCGCCCCCCGGGCGCGCATGGCCGGCCACACGATCAGCCCGGAGAAGAAGAGCGGCCCCATACGCAGCAGCACGAGGGCGTCCATCGTCACGGGGTACGCCGGCCCCCACGGCCTGCCCACCAGGTCCGCGAGCACGAGATCGATCACGAGGAAGGCGACGACGGAGATCGCAGCCGGGACGCCGAGATGCAATGCGCGCCCGAGTGCGCGGGTGTCCCCCGAAGCGGGCGCCGGCTCTGCGGCCGCACTCACGTGTACTCCCGGCGCAGGTCGGCCAGGCGCTGGCTTAGCTCCTGGCGCGTGGTGGCGTACGCCGAGTCCTCGGCAAGGTTCACGCGCTGTTCGGGGTCAGCGAGCGTGTCGTAGAGCTCGGGCGATAGGCCGCGGTCGTACTCGACGTAGAGCCACCTGTCCGTGCGCACCGCTTGCGAGGGCGGTACCTGGTACGGGAAATCCGCGAAGTACTCGTAGAAGACGTCATCGCGCCACTCGACCGGCTCGCCCCGCAGGAGTGGAGCGATGCTGCGTCCCTGCATTGCTGCGGGGATGGGCACCCCGGCGATATCGAGGAGCGTGGGTGCGATGTCGGCGTTGAGCACGGGTTCGTCGATGATCGTGCCGGGAGATGACACACCATCAGGCCAGCGCACGATGAAGGGCACCTTGATGTTGTCGTCGTAGGCCCAGCGCTTGCCGGTGAGCACATGCTCGCCCCAGGAATAGCCGTTGTCACTGGTGTAGACAACCACCGTGTTGCCCGCGACCGGCTCGACGACGTTGAGCAGTCGCCCGATCTCGCGATCCATCCCGAGCAACGTCTCGCAGTAGCGCCGGTAGCTCGTCTGCAGCCGCCCGGCGGTGCCTTCCCACACATTGCGATCGAGCAGAGTCTGGTAGGTGAAGGCCTCGTCGGGCAGGTCGATCTCGACGCCGTCGTAGGTGCCGAGCAGGTCGTCGGGTGGCTCGAACTCGTGATGCACGGCCTTGTGCGCGACGACGAGGCAGAAGGGCCGATCATCATCCGACTCTGTGAGCCACTGCACCGCGAGATCGGTGAGATCCGTGGTCACGTAGGTGCCCGGTCGCGGTGTCTCGACACCATCGATGACGAGGGGGCAATCGCGGTAGACACCCTGGCCTTCCTCGATGGTGAAGGTGATGAAGCGCTCGACCCCGGGCAGGTCGGGCAGGTCGCCCGGCATATGCCACTTGCCGATGTAGGCGCATCGATAGCCGGCTGCCGCGAGTGAGTCGAAGAAGCTCGGCGTGCCCGGGATCCAAGCAGAGAGATTGTTCTGTACGCCGTGCCGCGATGCGTACTGACCGGTGAGCAGCGTCGCGCGCGAGGGACTGCACAGTGCGGTCGTGACATAGGCATG
>JBIKKK010000063.1:0-10847 GCA_044360385.1 Candidatus Nanopelagicales bacterium | reverse complement strand
CCGTAGGGAATCCCCATGCGCTCAGCGACCCGTGCGACGGCCGGCTCGCCGGCCGAGTGCATCATCCGCGTGAATCCCGTGGGCGCGAAGACGAGTGGGTAACTCGCACGCTCGCCGAGGATCGTCGTCGACGTATCCACCGTGCGGACGTCGCGCAGCACGCGCGGCTGGAACTCCACCCGCGTGAAGGCGCCCCGAGCTCGGCGCAGACTCGCCTCATCCTGGCCGGCCGCCCCATCGGTGTAGTCGAAGACCGCACGAGGCACGCGACGTCGAGCCAGCGCGCGCACATCGGCGACGCTGGCGCACCGCTCGAGGAGAGCCTGGGTGCGGTCGAGGCGTGGCCGGAGGTCTCCGACGAGTGGTTGCACGTCGCTCCAGCGCGGCAGGCGGCGAGCCATCAGGGCGTGCCTTCGGACCGCGATGCGTCATAGGCCATGCGCATGTGAGCGAACTCCACAACCTGACGGCCGACCAGGTGGAGTTGCTCAGTGGAGGCCGGGACAGTCTCGGGATCGTCGAGGCGCACCTCCGAGGAATTGACGACGGCACCGAAGGGCGTCGGCCAGCCACGCAGCGCATGGGCAACCTGACGGAGTTGATGCAAGGTGCCCACCGCCGCCTGCCAACCGTGCGCCACCGCAATGCACCCCACCGCGCGACCATCGAGATAGCCGCCATCCGGATGCTGCCGCAGATCCTCGAAGTAGTCGAGGGAGTTCTTGACCAGCCCGCTCAGGCCGCCGTGATAACCCGGGCTCACGACGATGAGACCGTCCGACTCGCGAGCGAGATCGATCAGGCGCACCGCCCCGGGCACGCGCTCGGTCGCATCCGGGTCGTAAATCGGCAGCATGAGTTCGCGCCCGCCGAGGATGTGCACGTCGGCGCCCGCCATGCGCGCGCCCTCGGCCGCAATGCGCAGTGCCGCCTCCGACGTCGACTGAGTTCGGGTGCTGCCCCCCAGCGCCAGGATCACGGGACGACGCCCCTTGCCGTGATCCTGGGAATTCCCTGGGGTGCCCTCGCGCATGGTGGGACGCTAGCCGAGCCGACTTAGGCTCGCCTCATGAGGAGCCACCTCGCCATCGCGCTTGCCACGGGAGCAGCAGCCCTCGTGCTCGCGGGCTGCAGTGGCGGTGGAGGATCGGACCCCACGCCCGAGCCGACACTCGATGGTGGTCAGGCGGCATGTGATGAGCCGACCATCCGCGCGGCAGTCCAGTCCGACTTCGAGGCCAACTACCCCGGCTCCACCTTCGTCTCGCTGCAGGACTTCCGTTGCGTGGACGGTTGGGCCATGGCCAACGCCGAGTTCGAGGCCTCCGGCTCCACCTTCCCGACCGTCGTCTTCCTCCAGGCCGAGGGTCAGTTCTGGGTGCCCACCACGATCGAGGTGATCTGCGCGACTCCCCAGGCGGAGTCGGGCGTCCCGGCCGATATGTACGTCGCTGCCTGCGGCACGGAGTAGGAGCAGGCGACTGCTCCCGGCAGAGTCAGGAGTAGGCGACTACTCCTCCGGCGCTGCCGGGCTCGGGGCTCGCACGCGCACCGCCCAGGCCACGCAGGCGACCACCACTAGTGCCGCCACCACGGTGCCCAGGGTGATCGTCTCCCCCAGGAGCAAGGCCGACCACACGAGCGTGAGGGGGGCCTGCAGCTGCTGGGTCTGCGCGCCGCGAGCGACACCTGCCTGAGCCAGCCCGCGATACCAGGCGAAGAACGCCAGGTAGACCGACACGATGCCGAGCATGAGCATCCCGACCCACGCGTGCGTGGTCACCGGTGTCGTCACCCCTCCGGTCGCGATGATGAGGATCGACACAGGCAGCGTCACCGGCAGCGCGAAGACGGCGACCCACGAGATGACCTGCCAACCCGGCATCTGGCGCGTGAGGGTGGCCCCCTCGACGTAGCACCATGACGAGGCGACCACGGCCCCCGCGATGAGGAGATCCGCCGTGAGGTCGCCCCCGTCGCCGCCACCTCGGAGCAGGGCGAAGACGATCAGTGCCGCTGTGCCGCAGGCGGCCGCGATCCAGAACTGCCGTGCCACGCGCTCATGCGTACGCAGCACCGCGATAACGGCGGTGACCAGGGGCATGACCGCCGCGATGACGGCGGCGTGTGCCGCGGTGGTGCGCTCCAGCGCGAGTGCGATGAGGATCGGCCAGCCAAAGACAGCACCCACCATGGTGTAAAGCAGCGGCTTGACCTGGTCGCGTCGCGGCCACGGCACCCGGCGTACAGCAAGGACGACGATGGCGAGCGCGGCGGCGATCACGGCGCGGCCGGTCGCGGTGAAGACCGCGCTGAAGCTCTCGAGTGCCCACACGGTCCAGGGGAGGGAGAAGGAGAAGCCCACGACGCCGAGGAGGGCGATCACGAGGCCCTGCCGCTCTCTGGTCGACGTGGACGTCACCGCGAAACCCTACTGACGGGGCGCCGGGACGGGACCGGATCCGTCGGCCCCCGGTCACGCGGGGCCCGCCCGGGTGATAGCGTCCTGCCTCGCGCACCGCTAGCTCAACTGGCAGAGCAGCTGACTCTTAATCAGCGGGTTCGGGGTTCGAGTCCCTGGCGGTGCACTTACTTTTTGTGTATTCGGCTGATGCTTGACACTCCTCGCCTCTGACCCAGCAAGCTTTGCGGAATCGAGGCAGTTTTCCTCGCCCGAATTCCGGAAGTTGGTGCGTGTCAGCCGATGTGCACGGGTGTCGGCTTCCCGGCCCTAGCTCGTTTGACGAGGATCGCGCCAGCCGCCATGGCCGCGCACGAAGCGATCGGCCTCGGTCGGCCCCCAGGTGCCCGGCTCGTAGGACGTCACCGGCGGAGGGTCGTCGAGCACGGGCTGCACGATCTCCCACGTCGCCTCGACCGAGTCCCAGCGGGGAAAGAGCGTGTGGTCACCGACCATCGCGTCGTGCAGGAGTCGCTCATAGGGACTGGGAAACTCCCCGAGCGTGTCGGCGAAGTCGAGGGAGAGGAACTCCGGCTCCACCGCATCGACCCCGGGTGTCTTGACGCGGATGCCGATGTCGATGCCCGAGGGCTTGCCGATGCGCAGGACCACATCATCGTGGCCGCTCACACGCTGGATGCGATCCCCGAGCCTGAAGGCTGGTGCCTTCTTGAGGCGCACGACGACCTCGGTGGAGGTGATGGGCATGCGCTTGCCTGCGCGGATGATGATCGGGACCCCGGCCCACCGCCAGGTGTCGCAATGCAGGCGCACGGCCACGAAGGTCTCGGTGTCCGAGTCCCCCGCAACGCCCGGGATGGCGCGGTAGCCCTCGTACTGCCCGCGCACGACATCGTCCGCTGCCAGGGGACGGATGGCACGGAAGACATCGAGGCGACGGTCACCGATGGGGTCATCGCTGGCACCGGGGGGCTCCATGAGCACGAGGGCGAGCACCTGGAGCAGGTGATTCTGCACGACATCGCGCAGGGTGCCGACCTTGTCGTAGAACGATCCGCGATCCTCGACACCGAAGTCCTCGGCCATGGTGATCTGGATGGATTCGACGTACTCGCGACGCCAGAGCGGCTCCAGCCAGGCATTCGAGAAGCGCACGTACTCGATGTCTTGCACCGGCTCCTTGCCAAGATAGTGATCGATCCGCAGGATCTGGTCTTCGCGCAAGACCCGGTGCAGCCGCTCATTGAGCTCGATGGCGGTGTCGAGGCTGGTGCCGAAGGGCTTCTCTACGGCGACCCGGCAATCCTCGGTGAGATCCGCGGCACCGAGCTGCTCGACCACGGGGCCGAAGAGTGATGGGGGGATCTCCAGGTAGAAGAGCGGAGACTTCATGCCCTTCATGTGCGTCGCCAGTCGGGTGTAGAGACCCGCATCGGTGAAGTCTCCGCCGAGGTAGGTCATCCGCTCGGTCAGACGCGCGAGCACTGTCTCGTCGACCTGCTCCCCGGCCGCCTGCATGACCGCGTGGACGGCATCGCGGGTCATCGACCACAGGTCTTCATCACGCATGTCATTGGAAGCAACGCCGATGACCGGCACGGAGAGCAGGCCGCGCTTCTCGAGGTGATAGAGGGCGGGCAGCGTCATCTTGTGCGCCAAGTCTCCGGTGATGCCGAAGATGACGAGCGCATCGGAGGGTGCGGTGCCGGCTGAACGGGTCATGACTCCCCTAGAGGTAGAGGCCTGTGTGGTCGTCTGCGTGACGCGATGAAGCCACCGCGTGCACGTCCCGCTCGCGCAGTAGGACGTACTCGAGGCCGTGCAACTCGATGGATCCGCGGTCTTCGGGCTCGAAGAGCACGCGGTCGCCCACCTCGATGGTGCGCACGGTCGGTCCGATGGCGACGACTCGCGCCCAGGAGAGTCGGCGTCCGACCTGCGCCGTCGCCGGGATCACGATGCCGCCCGTGGAGCGGCGTTCGCCCTCGTCTGCCCCCGGGCGCACGAGAACCCGATCGTGGAGGAGGCGAATGGGTACGGAGCCGTCCGGACGCGGCGTGGTGTCGGGGGCTTCGACAGTGCTGGTCATGGGGTCGGCGCTGGTCATGCGGTCGGCGCGCTCGCCTAGTGGCAGTGGCAGCGACGGCTGCGGCGCCAACGGCGGAACACCACCAGGGTGACGATGACACCCGCGGCGACGGCGACGCGCTCGGGGCGAATGCCGCCGTACTCATCAGTGAAGACGCCCTTCACCGTCGCCAGGCCCCGGTGCACCAGCGCCTGCGGTGTGGTCTCAGCCTTGAGCTGCTCGATGGTGGAGGCGAGGTTGCTGCGCGCCTCGGCAATCTCCGCCTCGAGTTGGGCGGCCGAGGGCGTGGGGCCCTGCTCCGGGGACTGGGTCACGGCGGGAGCCTACGCGGTCTCGATTGACCGCATGGGCTTTGGGGCTTCTTGCAAAGATTTTGCATTAACCCCTCCTAGCCCTCTAGGGTCACCCCATGCGCCTCACTCGCCCCTCGCTGCTGTCCGCCGTCTCGATCGCCGCTGTCGCGGCCCTCACCCTGAGCGCCTGCGGAGGGGGGGATAGCTCCACGGAGGCATCGGCATCGTCGAGTGCGTCCGCAGGATGCGGGCTGGTCGTCGCTACGACGGTCTCACCGCTCACCTCGATTGTCGCGGCTGTGGCGGGCGACACCGTCACGATCGAGGGCATCGTCCCCGAGGGCACCAACTCGCACACCTTCGAGCCCGAGCCTCAGGCAGCCGAACTGCTCAACAAGGCCGATCTGATCTTCATCAACGGGCTCAAGCTCGAAGACCCCACCCTGCAGCTCGCCGAGGCCAACAAGAAGGAAGGCGCCGAGATCGTCGAGCTCGGCACGATCGTGCTGCCCGAGTCGGAGTACATCTACGACTTCTCCTTCCCCAAGGAAGACGGCAAGCCCAATCCGCACCTGTGGACCGACCCCGGCTATGCGGTCACCTACGCCGACATCGTGCGCCAGAAGCTCACCGAGCGCTGTCCTGACAACGCTGCGGAGTACCAGGCCAACTTCGAGGCGTTCAAGGCCGAGGCCGACAAGCTCGCCGAGGCTGTGCGTGCCGATCAGGTCACCGTGCCCGAGGGCCAGCTGAAGCTCGTCACCTACCACGACGCCTACGCCTACTTCGCAAAGAACTTCGGCTGGGAGGTAGTCGGCGCCATCCAGCCCAGCAGCTTCGACGACCCAACGCCCGCCGAGGTCGCCGGCCTCATCGAGCAGATCCGCACCTCCGGGGTGCCGACGATCTTCGGCTCCGAGGTCTTCCCGTCCGCGGTCCTCGAGGCCATCGCCGCGGAGACCGGCGTCCGCTACGAGGACTCCCTACGCGATGACGACCTTCCCGGCGCCCCCGGGGAGGCCCAGCACTCGCTGCTGGAGCTGCTGCGGTACAACTACCTCACCATGATCTCCGGACTCGGCGGCCAGCCCACGCAGCTCGACGCGCTCGTGTTCGAGCGCACCGTCCCCGACACTGCCTTCTACCCGCAGTGACCGACACAGGACTGATCGACCTCTCCTCCGTCTCTGCGGGCTACGGGCGGACGACAGTCCTGCACGACGTCAACCTCAGCATCGACTCGACCGCCTTCTCCGGCATCGTCGGACCCTCGGGGGCCGGCAAGACGACGCTGCTGCGGGTGCTGCTCGGCCTCATCAAGCCCAGCGCCGGCAGTCGCACCACAGCACCCGGGCTGCGCGTCGCCTACGTGCCTCAGCTGGAGACCGTCGACTGGAAGTTCCCGGTCACCGTCTTTGAGTGCGTGCTTATGGCACGCACCGAGCATCGCTTCTGGCCATGGCCCTCCGCTCAGGAGCGCCAGGCCGTCGCCGCGGTGCTCGACCGCTTGGGCATCGCCGATCTCGCCGACCGGCATATCCGCGAACTCTCCGGCGGCCAGCAGCAGCGCATGTTCCTCGCCCGGGCACTGCTGCGCGAGCCCCAGGTGCTCCTGCTCGACGAGCCCACAAGTGGGGTGGACATCAATACGCGGCACGACGTACTCCACCTGCTCGGCGACCTGCACGACGATGGCATGGCCATCATCCTCACCACGCATGACCTCAACGGGATGGCAGCGCACCTCCCCCACCTCGTCTGCGTCAACGGTCATGTCGTGGCCGAGGGGGCGCCGCGCGACGTCATCGTCCCGAGCGTGCTCGAGGAGACCTTCGGAGCGCGCCTCGAAGTGCTCCAGCACCTCGGCATGCCGATCGTGGTAGACGGCGCCTACTCCACGCGTGAGGCCACCTGACATGGAAACCCTCATCGAGCCGCTGAGCTTCGCCTTCTTCCAGAAGGGCCTGCTCGTCGCCACCCTCTCCGGCGCACTTCTGGGCTTCATCGGTGTCTACATCGTGCTCCGGGGCATGAGCTACATCGGCCATGGCCTCTCCCATGCGATCTTCGGTGGATACGCCGCCATGCAGCTCTTCGCCGTGCAGTTCTACGTGCTCGGTGCCGGCCTCTGGGGCATCGCCTCCGCAATCGCCATCACGACCGTCGCGCGCCGAGGCCGCGTCGGCGCTGATGCCGCGATCGGCGTGATCACGACAGCCTCCTTCGCCCTTGGTGTCGCGCTCTTCAGCAAGTTCGGGTCGTCAGGCCCGGCCTTCGATCAGGCACTCTTCGGCAGCATCCTCGGCATCACCAACAGCCAGATCATCTGGCTCGTCGTCGTCATGCTGATCGCCGGCGCCTTCGTGCTGCTGCGCTATCGCGAGCTGCTCTTCACCACCTTCGACCCGGAGGTCGCCCAGGCGTCGGGCATCCGGGTCGTCCGCGTGGAGGCCATGCTCATGATCGTGCTCTCCCTGTCTATCCTCGTCACCCTCACCGTCATCGGCGTCACGCTGGTGGCCGCCATGCTGGTCATCCCCGCGGTGATCGCCCGCATGCTCACCGATTCCTTCGGGCGCATGCTCGGTATCTCGACCGTCGTCGGCCTCGCCTGCGGCCTCATCGGGATGTATCTCAGCTACTACGCGGGGGTGCCCTCGGGCACGATGATCGTGCTCGTCGGAGCCGTCGCCTTCCTCGTGGTCTTCGCCGTCACCGGGATCCGAGGGCGCGAGCGCGCTGCGGGCGTCGACGATCACTCCGGCCCCCGCGCGAAAATCTCGGCATGACTCGACTCGAGCCCGGCGATCTCGCGCCCGCATTCACCCTCTTCGACGACCACGGGGACAGGGTGGCCCTGCGGTCCTACAAGGGCACACCCGTGATCCTCTACGCCTACCCCGCCGCGATGACGCCCGGCTGCACCACTCAGGCCTGCGATTTCCGCGACTCCCTCGCATCGCTCACCAAGGCCGGGTACGCCGTGCTGGGCATCTCCCCCGACCCGGTCGCCAAGTTGGCGGAGTTCCGTGAGATCGACCACCTCACCTTCCCCCTCCTCTCGGACCCTGATCACAAGGTCCTGGAGAAGTACGGCGCCTACGGCGAGAAGAAGCTCTACGGCAAGACCGTCGTCGGCGTGATCCGTTCGACCTTCGTCATCGATGCGCGCCAGCGGATCGAGCGGGCGATGTACGCCGTCAAGGCGACGGGGCACGTGGCGAAGCTACGCCGCGATCTCGGCCTCGACTAGGCGGCGGGTTCAACAAATCGTGCGGAAGGCGGGACTCGAACCCGCAAGCCCGGAGGCACTGCGTCCTAAGCGCAGCGTGTCTGCCAATTCCACCACTTCCGCCAAGGAGGGAACTCTACGGTGTGGCGTCATGCCGACCGCGAGGAGACCTTGCGGCAGAAGGTCGGGGTCTGACTGTGGCAATTTGGGCATAGGAGGCGAAGATTCCCTCGAAGGTTATTGGAGGCATCTCCGTCAATGTGATCGACGTGGAGCACCAAACGGCGACCACACCAGTCGTTACCTACCCCGCAGACAGCACACGCGCAAATGACACCGACCTCAGCGAGTGCACGCCGCAGCAAATCTGGCTTGGTCCTCGAGAGCGGATCAGTGCGCTTCACAAGAATCTCCGCTGCTGACAAACGGGGCCTGACTTGTCCACGCCTTATGGCCTGCCCCAGAAAGTGCGATGTGTCCAGCCCAGCGCGCCTTATCCGCTTGCTGATGTGAAAGTGAGATCCACCGGCAGGCTTCACTCCGAGCCTCCGCATTACCTCCGCCACCGAGCATGACTGCGCAACGGCATGAGCCAACTCGTCATCCGTGTACTTCCTCCACGCCACAAAGCCGAACCTAGACCGCGGGTCTGACAGTTCCATAGATTCCGTGGCCGTGCTCACTGCCCCGCGGCACCTACCCGCGCCCCCGCCAGTTCCCTTCGCATTCCTATGGCCTCAGAGCCAGACTCAACCTGACCTAAGGCGCAGGGCGCTCCGGCTTCAGTGCGTCCGCCAGGTGCGCGATCTGGCCGGTCAGTTCGCTGGGAAGCACCCACACCTTGTTGGCCGAGCCCTGTGCGATCTGGGGCAGCGTCTGGAGGTACTGATACGCCAGCACATGGCTGTCGGGCTTGGCCTGGTGGATCGCCTCGACAACCTTGACGATCGCCTCGGACTCGCCCTGGGCTCGCAGCACCGCAGCCTGAGCATCGCCTTCAGCACGCAGCACCGCGGCGGTCTTCTCGCCCTCGGCCGTGAGGATCGCCGACTGCTTCTCACCCTCGGCCGTGAGGATGGCCGCGCGCTTGTCACGCTCAGCACGCATCTGCTTCTCCATCGACTCCTGCACGCTCCGGGGCGGGTCGATGGCCTTGATCTCGACGCGGTTGACCCGGATACCCCACTTGCCGGTGGCCTCGTCGAGCACTCCGCGCAGCTGGGCGTTGATGCTGTCACGCGAGGTCAGGGTCTCCTCGAGGTCCATGGAACCGATGACATTGCGCAGGGTCGTCACAGTGAGCTGCTCGATACCCATGAGGTAACTGGCGATCTCATACGTCGCCGCCTTGGGATCGGTGACCTGGAAGTAGATGACCGAGTCGATGCTCACGACGAGGTTGTCCTCGGTGATGACCGGCTGCGGTGGGAAGGAGACAACCTGTTCGCGCAGGTCTACGCGAGCGCGGACCTTGTCGACGACAGGGATCACGAAAGCCAGTCCGGCGTTGAGGGTGCGGTGATAACGGCCCAGGCGCTCGACGATACGGGCGTGCGCCTGCGGCACGACCTTGACCGTCGAGGCGATGAGCGCTACCGCGACCACCGCCACGACGATGGCGGCAATGAGTGCTTCCATGATCCCTCCCGACTAGCCAGCGACCAGGGCGGTCGCCCCGTCGATCTCAAGCACCTGCACGCGCTGCCCTACGACGAAGGCACTCTGACCGTCGTAGGCACGCGCGGACCACACTTCGCCCGCGAGCTTGATCCGGCCGTCCGTGCCATCGACGACCTCAAGCACGACCGCCTCGGCACCCACGAGCGCCGCGACGCCGGTGCGCACCGCGCGCGGCGTGCGCATGTGACGGCGCGCAATGGGTCGGACCACTCCCAGGAGGGCCACCGACACCAGCGCGAAGACACCCACCGACAGCGCGGGCGGAGCCCCCAGGGCGGATGTGAGCCCACCCGCAGCCGCGCCCCCCGCGATCATGAGCAGGATCAGCGTGCCGCCGGTAATGACTTCAGCGACCGCCAGCACGCCCGCGGCGACAATCCACCAGACCCAGGCATCCATACCTCCACGTTACGTCGGCTCGCCCCATGTGGCGAATCAACGACGTGACGGCGGTCTGACCTACGGCGCGCCCACGGGCGAATCGATCAACCTGCCCGTCACATCTTCGATCGGCATCTCATCTCCCGTGACCGGAGTGATCACGATGCGCACGGGCGCCTTGGCCGTCTCCATGAGCTGCCTCATGCTGACCTGTCTGACCCGCTGATCCGCGTAGGAGCGCCAGGCATAGGTGAGCTCGTGCGCGTCGCGCGCGACAGTCAGCTGCGTGAAATCGCTCGTATCGCCCACCCTGGCGGCTCCCATGGGGATGTCGAAGGCATTGAGCAGGTGGAACAACTCCTGCACGCCGTCGATCGTCGTGGCCGGCGTCGGGTGGCTGGCACTAAAGAACGCCGCGCGGACGAAACGACTGGGAGGCGAGTAGTCGCCGGGCAGTCCAAGTCCACCGCTTCCCATGCCTGTCGCCGTGACCGTGGCGCCGAAGACATCGCTTTGCTGGAGAGTCTCCGGGGAGATGTTCATGTACTGCGTGAGGTTGAGCAGGTGGAAGGGCAGGTCCGGTGAATTGGTAAACGCACCCGTCGGATTTTCGGTGACCTGCAGGGACCCCGCCTGAGTCGGCTCAATCGCCACGTGGCGGCCCTGGGCATCGATGACCTGGTAGTGCAGCGGCGGTGCCGTCGGGCCCCAGCCATGGACAGGGACATCGACGACCGTGATGTCCTCGAT
>JBIKKK010000062.1:0-10859 GCA_044360385.1 Candidatus Nanopelagicales bacterium | reverse complement strand
AAGGGCATCTCCGCCTTCGTCGTGCACCGCGATGACGAGGGTGTGTCCTTCGGTGAGCCCGAGCGCAAGCTCGGTATCCACGGCTCGCCCACGCGCGAGGTGCTCTTCGACAACGTCCGCCTGCCGGGAGACCGGATCGTGGGTGAGCCCGGCACCGGCTTCCGCACGGCGATGACCACGCTGGATCACACCCGCATCACGATCGGGGCCCAGGCCCTCGGTATTGCGCAGGGTGCTCTGGACGCTGCCGTCGCGTATGCCAAGGAGCGCGAGCAGTTCGGCAAGTCGATCGGGTCCTTCCAGGGCATCCAGTTCATGCTCGCCGACATGGCGATGAAGCTCGAGGCCGCGCGCTCGCTGGTCTACCGCGCTGCCGCCAAGAGTGAGCGCGGCGACGCGGACCTGTCGTTCTTCGGGGCCGCGGCCAAGGCATACGCCTCGGACGTGGCCATGGACATCACGATCGACGCGGTGCAGGTCTTCGGTGGCAATGGCTACACCCGCGACTACCCCGTGGAGCGCTACATGCGCGATGCCAAGATCACGCAGATCTACGAGGGCACCAACGAAATCCAGCGCCTGGTCATGGCCCGTTCCCTCCTGCGCGGCTGACATGCCTCTCGACCCTGTCCCGACAGAGTTCACCGGCGAGCCCGTCCCCACCGAGGAGTCCAAGGTCACACTCGCGCGCGTCATGGGCGTGATGGATGCCAACACCTACGGCGACGTGCACGGCGGCGTCATCATGCGCGCGGTCGACGAGGCGGGTGCCGTGGCCGCGGTGCGCCATTCCAATGGCCCGGCCGTGACGGCCTTCATGGATCAGATGGCCTTCCTCGAGCCGGTCAAACTCGGCGATCTCCTCACGACTCAGGCCCAGGTCAACTGGACAGGGCAGACGAGCATGGAGGTGGGCGTGCGCGTCACGGTGCACCGGATGGGAGTGGACGACGAGATCCACGTCTCCAGCGCCCACCTCGTCTTCGTGGCCATCGACGCCGATGGCAAGCCCCGGCCCGTGCCCCCCGTCCGGCCGCAGACGGAGCGCGATCGGCTGCGCTTCCAGGAGGCGGAGATCCGGCGTAAGTCACGCCTTGAGCGCCGCGAGGCCATCCGACGCCTGCGCGAGCAGGGCCTCGATCACTGACGGGACGTTCCTAGCGGGCGCCGCGCAGGAAGCCCGCCCCCCAGGCGCCGTGCATGGTCGCGAACACCGCCGGCAGCCAGCGCGACGAACCCGCGGGCAGTCCCCGCGCGGCCCGCGCGCTCGCGAGGACATCGGCTGCGATGTAGCCAGCGGGGAGGGCGAAGCCGAGCAGGAGGCCACGCGAGCCGGTGACCAGGCCGGCGACGCCGAGCGCAGTGCCCCCCGCGACGGCGATGAGCGCGAGCGGTGGTGCGAGATAGCGCAGTGACACGGTCTCGGGATGCCGACGAGCGACTTCACGCCGCCAGCGCCCGTATTCGTGATACTGCCGTGCAAGTTTTTTGAGGCTTCCGCGCGGCCGGTAGCTCACGCGCAACTCAGGTGTGAACCAGATGAGGCCACCGGTCGTGCGAATGCGGTGGTTGAGCTCCCAGTCCTGCGCGCGGACCATGGACTCGTCGAAGCCCCCCACGCGCTCGAGCGCGGATCGGCGGAAGCAACCCAGGTAGACCGTGAGTGCCTCACCCGCGCCACCACCGATGTGGAACGCCGCTCCGCCGACGCCAAACCACGATGTCATGGCACCGGCGACGGCGCGCTCGAAGTCAGTCATGCCCTCCGCGCCCATGATCCCGCCGACATTGTCCGCGCCGGTGTCCTCGAGAGTGCGCACGGCGATCGCGATGTAGTCGCGGGAAATCACGGCGTGGCCGTCGACACGCACGATGATGTCGTGATCAGCGGCAGCAATGGCCGCGTTGAGGGCCGCCGCGGTGCGTCCGGAGGGATTGGGGACGGTTCGCACCCGAGGATCGCTCGCGGCCAGCCCCGCTGCGATCTCGTCGGTGGCATCCTGCGAGGGGCCGAGGGCCAGGATCACCTGCAGGGGTCCCGAATAGTCCGAGTCGAGGATCGCGCCGACCGCCTCGGCGAGATGTGCCTCTTCGTCGAGGACGGGCATCACCACCGAGACTCCCGGCCGCGTGCTCGCACTTCGCTCCACATCGGGAAGGGTAGCCTCGGCCCATGAGGTCTCGGCTGCCCGTCGCTGTGCTCGGCGTGCTCCTGGCGTTTCTCTCGGGGCTCCTCGCGTGGGCGCTCGGTGCCTCCGCGCTCGCGCTGGTGGTCGCGGCGGCGCTCGGCCTGGTGCTCGGCGTCGTCCTGGGTCAGGCGCTCATGTGGCTCCGCTCGAGTGCCGGCCGCGTCGCGCGTATCGAGCACTCCACCTCCAAGCGCTTTGATGAGATGCGCGGCACCGCGGAGAGGCGCCACGAGATCCTCGTCAAGGCGACCCGGGAGGCGCGCGAGCGTGGGAGCGCTGCTGAACGCGAAGCAACGCGGGCGGCCGAACAAGCAAAGAGGGCGGCCGATCAGTCGTCCCGGCTCCGCGAGGCCGTCACCCGCCAGGAGCGCGAACTCCGACTCTCCATCATGGATCAGATCGACAACCAGGTCGTGCTGCTCGAGGACTACATGCAGTTGATGCGCCTCGTTCCCATGTCTCTTCCCATGCCGCGCCCTGGCACGTGGGCGGCGTCGGAGGACCTGCTGCTGTGGCTCGCGGGCTACGTCCTGGAGCATCGTCCGCGCACCGTTGTCGACCTCGGCAGCGGCCAGTCGAGCGTGTGGATGGCGGCAGCGATGCGCACGGCCGGCTACGACGGCCGGGTCATCGGTGTCGACCACGACGAGGTCTTTGCGCAGGGCACGCGAGAGCTCGCGCGACGTCAGGGTGTGGAGGAGTGGCTCACGGTCGTCCACGCACCGCTGCGCGAGCAGGTGATCGAGGGCCGGTCGGTCCGCTGGTACGACCTTGACGCCTTGGCCCGCATCGATGGCATCGACCTGCTCTGCATCGACGGTCCGCCCGGGCAGGGCAAGTCGCACGCGCGCTGGCCCGCGCTGCCCGCGTTCTATGCCCGCCTGTCCGCGAAGGCGACCGTCGTGCTCGACGACATGATTCGGCGCGATGAGCAGGAGATCCTCGAGGAGTGGATGGGCCTCTATCCCGGCTTCGAGGTGGAGCGCTTGGACTTCGAGAAGGGTGCCGCGATCATGCGGCGCGGGCCGGCGGAGCCGCCCATATCGGGCTAAGCCGCGTGATTAGTCGCAGCGGACTTTGTCAGCCGTCGTCGGTGCCGTGATCGCGTCCTGTTCGCGGTCACTCGACGACTCAGGTGACGGGCTGTTCACATCGGCCACCACGCTCTCGACGCCCGTGTACGCCGTGCCGATCACGACGGTGATCGTCGACGCCGCAGTGTCGGCGACCGTGGTCGCTCCCGGGAGGGCGGCGAGCACGGTGCGGGCCGCCTCCGCCGATGCGGCGTCGTGGCGGATCTCGGTGGCGGCGTAGTCAGGACGATCGGCGTCGCCAACCTCGATCACGGTGAAGCCCTGTCCCTCGAGTGCTGCAGCGACCTCGGCTGCACGCCCCGCCACGCCACTGCCATTGAGGACACGGACGGTGACCTCCTCAGGCTGCACGGTGAAGTCCGGGGTGTTCGTCGTCGAGGAGCCCGAACCCGACTTCTTGGGCTTGATCCACGGGACGTCCGAAGCGATCGACTGCCACAGGGGGGCTGCCGAGGCTTCGTCGACGAGGACGTTCTCTCCGTCGCCGCGCTCGACCCAGGGCATGGTGAGGAAGGCGATGTCGCCCGGGGCCATGCCACGCACACTCAGTGCGAGGTCGCGCAGCACATCAATGTCGGCGAGCCCCGGATCCGTCGTGAGCCCCGAGGTCGCGGCATCGAGGGTGGAGTAGAGCTTCACGGGATTGAGGAGGAGGCCCGTGGACGAGGCTTCGCGGATCATGGAGGAGAGGAAGGCCTGCTGGCGCTTGATGCGGCTGAGGTCACTGCCGTCGCTCAGCGTCTTGCGTGCGCGCACGAAGGAGAGCGCCTGCTCCCCGCTGACGACACTCGTGCCCGCGGGGAGTTCGAGGTCGCTTGCAGGGTCGCTCGCTGGCTCGGTGAGGCAGACTTCGACTCCGCCGAGGGCATCGACGACATTCTTGAAGCCCTCGAAGTCGATGACGGCGAAGTTGTCGATGGTGAGGCCGGTCATCTGCTCGACGAGCTTGACAGTGCAGCCAGGTCCGCCGATCTCGAAGGCAGTATTGAACTTCGCCTCGAAGGCGCCGACGGTTTCGCCGTTCACCTGACACTCGGGGAGCATCACCCAGGTATCGCGGGGGATGCTCACCGCGGTCGCAAAGGATCGATCCGCTGAGAGGTGGAGGAGGATTGTGGTGTCAGACCGCTCTCCGGTGTAGACGTCCGGGTCGCCGTACTTGTTGCTGGTTTGGCCCTCGCGACTGTCGCTTCCCATGAGCAGGACGTTGATGGGCTGGTAGTTGCCCGCATCGTCGACAATCTGGATTGGCGCGTGATCGCGCCCGGTCACGGTGCTGATGTCGACGGCGGTGATGTTGCCTTCGAGGCGACTGGAAGCCACCTCGATGCCCACTCCCGTGAGACTGAGCGTGAGGACCAGCGCGGCCGCGATGCTCAGCAGGATGCGGGACCAGCGCTGACGCATGTCACCCGCTCCCTTCACTGGCTTACCCGTCGCCTCCATCGCCTCGCAGGCCTAAGGGTAGGGCCGGGCTCACGTGACGCGCCCCACAGGGACGCCCGGCGGGAGGTCAAGGTTCCCGGGGACGGGTCAGGAGCCGGTCAAGTCGCCGGGCGGGGAATCCCCTGGGAATGTGATCAGAGTGACCTGTGCTTCGGGTGAGTCGCCTTGCCTCTCATCCTACGCTCGGGCACCCTCATGGGGTGAGACTTCTCGCGGTGGTGACGGCTGCCCTCGTCATCCCGGCGACACTGACCCTCCCGGTCGCAGGAAGTCTTGCCGGTCCCTCAGATCCGGTCCGGGCGGAGCTCACGACGATCGCCCTGGACGGGGTATCTGCGGGCGCCCTTGCCGCCACCCCCGCTGCGATTACCCCGGTGCCCGTCGCCGGAGAAGACCACGCCCACGAGCGGCCGGTGACCGGTCCCCGAGCTGTGCCGATGCTTCGTGCGGCAGCGGCCATCCCGCCGACTGATACCGAGGCGTTTGGCCTCGTGGGCATTACCGCTGCCGAGGCTTTCGACCCCTCGACGCGCATCGTCATGCGCGTGCGCCAGGACGGTCAGTGGCTGCCGTGGATGGAGGTGCCCGTCAGCGACCACATGCCCGATCCCGACACGGAGGAGGGTCAGCGTGCGCGCTTCGCCACTGAGCCGGTCGTCACCGACGACGCCGATGGCATTCAGGTGCGTGTGGATACCCCCACCGGTGACGTGCCTGCCGACACTGAGATCACGCTCATCGACAATCCCGTACGCGTCGAAGATGCGACCCTGATCGGTGATCTGCCCTCGGCGTCTGCGCAGGCCGCCGTACGCAAGCCCCCCATCATCACCCGCGCCCAGTGGGGTGCCGACGAGTCACTACGTCGCGGGAAGACGACGTACTCCGACACGGTCAAGGTCGCATTCGTCCACCACGTGGTGTCCACCAACAACTACACGCCGGCCCAGGCAGCGCAACAGATGCGCAACATCTACTCGTGGTTTACCGAGGGGATCCAGGTCAACGACTTCGGCTACAACTTCATGGTCGATCGTTTCGGACGCCTCTACGAGGGGCGCGCCGGTGGAATGGATCGACCCGTGGTGGGGGCGCACACCTCCGGCTTCAATGCTGAGTCCTTCGCCGTGTCCTTTCTTGGCAATGCCGACACGTTGAACCCGGACGCGCCGACCAAGGAGAAGATCCTCAACTCCATCAGCGACCTCATCGCCTGGAAGTTCGAGATCCACGACGTCAAGCCGCTCGGATCATCCGTCCTCACGTCAGCAGGCCCGGGGCCGGGGCAGGGGACGACCTCGTTGTACTGGCCCGGAGAGAAGGTGACGTCCAAGACAATCGCGGGTCACGGCGACATCGGCGCGACTTCATGCCCGGGCGAATTCCTGCGACCGACGCTCAATCACATTCGACTTGCGGTCTCAGCCCGCCAAGGACGCAACTACTTCCCCCCTTCAATCTCGGGCGATCGCGTTCCGTGGGGCACGGGAGGCAGCATCACGCTCAGGCCGCGTTCGAATGGACCGATGCAGGCCTCCCTCACGGTCTCCAATGCCTGCGGGGATCCTGTGCGCACCATGTCCGCGTCGACCGACGTCGCTGCTTCGGTCCCCTTCACCTGGAATCTCCGCGACGCTAAGGGCAAGGCCGTCCCGCCGGGCCTCTATACCTTCGAGATCACTGCCTCCAGCGAGGGCAAGCAACTCTTCCCGTGGACGGGGACGGCGCGGATCTCAGCCACAGCTGACTCGCCGCCGGATCCGTGCACGCCGCCGGAGCAATTCACCCTGGCGGGCACGGGCTACGGCCACGGTGTGGGCCTCTCTCAGTGGGGCGCCTTTGCCATGGCTACTCAGGAGCCCAAGCGATGGACGGCCAAGCGCATCGTCGAGTACTACTACCGGGGAGGCACACCTGCGCAGTCGGCGAAGGTGGAGTCGGTAGCCGACGCGGGGGACGTGCGCATCGGACTGCTCTACCAAGCGACGCAGGCGCACGCTCGAGTGGAGGACCTGGGCGGCTCAGGCGCGCGGATGCAGGTGTCGTTCGGGCAGAAGACCCTCGTGCTCGGGACCGACGCCCATCTCACTTTCGCTCCCTCAGGTCGATACGTGACGGTGCGCCGGACCGATAACGGTCAAACGCAGTCACTCGGTCGCGGACGCGTCGTGACGATCCGCTGGTCGGGTACCCGCGACCCGGGCGCGACCGGCACCGCCCCGTCGCTACTCAATGTGGCCGGGCCAAGCGAGTCCTTCGCGAGTCCCGGGCACCGCTATCGCTACGGCACCGTCGACATCACCCCAGTCGAGACCTCGAGCGGCCGGCGGCTCGCCGTGGTCAACAAGCTGCGCCTCGGCGACGAGTACATGAAGGGCATCGCGGAGGTCAATCCCACGTGGCCGGATGCCGCGCTGGAGTCGCAGGTCATCGCCTCTCGCTCCTACGCTCTTTCCCAGGTGGCCCGCGGCCTCGACGCTGACTGCGGATGTCACATGGACGACGGGGATGGGCCGAAGTACGACCAGACCTTCCGCGGTTGGCTCGCGGAGAGTCAGTACGGCGCTCCGAATCGCTGGGCTGAGGCGGTGGATGCCACGCGCACGAGCGCCACGTCAGGGCTTGCGGCCACCTACAACGGCAACCCCATCAACGCGTACTACACGGCGGCCACGGGTGGCTACACCCTTGCGGCGTCGGACGTGTGGGGTGGTGCGTCGATCCCGTGGGCACGTGGCGTGCCCGATAAGTGGAGCCTGGAAGCCACGGGCAACCCCTATCGCTCGTGGAACGTCGTCCTCACCCAGCAGCGCGTGAGCGAGATTTTCGGCCTGACTGACGTCATGGAACTGATCCTGCGCACCGATCCTGCGACCGGTGCCGCGACCCAGGTCAGGGCCCGTGCGCTTGATGGCCGCACCAGCACCATCTCCACGCAGAAGCTGCGGCAGGGGGTGGGCTACACCACCATGAAGTCCACTTTCGTCACCTCGATCACCGACCAGGACGTCGCGGGTCCGGCACCGGTGCCGAAGGGCGGCGTCACGCTGGTCGCCAACCCTGCGGGCGACGTCAAGGACGGGACTCTCGTCACCTTGTCCGGCATCATTGCGAAGCCCAGGGCCGGCCTCGTTGTCCAGCGACAAACCCAGGTCAATGGCAGTGCCTGGCAAGACCGCGGCACCACCGTGCCCACCGCGGATGGCAGATTCGCCTTTGGTGTGTCCGTGACGGGCAAGGGCACTACCTACGGCTGGCGCGTCGTGGTGCTGGATGGCGGTACGCCGGTGGCGAGCAGCCGCACGCGCGTTGCCAAGGTCCTCTAGCGACGGGCGCCCGCATCGCCGAGGCCTCGCCTGCCGCGGTGCGACATTGCGGAGAGCAGCGACACGCTCGACATGACCGATCCTGCACTCGCGAAGGATCCGATGCTCAGGATGCTCGCGAAGGATCCAATGCACCCGATCGACAGGGCCGATCCGACCGAGCCGATGGAGAGCACGGAGTTGCGCGATCCGATGCTGAGGATCGAGTTCGTCGACCCGATGCTCCACCGCGATGTGGTGTCCGCCATGGCCTCATCCTTCACGGGGTGCCAGCCCTTCCTCGCGCAGGGTCATCGACAGGTCCCCTGAGTCGGCGTGTGCGACCAGGACGACGGAGCTCCCGCGGGCCAGGGGCCCCGCGAGCGCGAGCAGGTCGGCGAGTGGGTCGGGGTCGATGAGGGCGAAGCGCTTATCGCTGGCCACGCCTCGACGTGTCAGTTCCTCGCCCGCCCGGTCCATGACGTCGCCCTGTGTGAGAAGCCCGGTGGTCTCTTGGAGGAGAGGCATCGACTCCGGGGGGTGCTGCCAGGGCACGAAGACATCCGGGTGCCCGCGTATCGCCACCGCTGCCTCGATCACGCCCGAGGGCACCTCGCCTCGATCGGGAAGGCCGAAGGGGGCGAGCGAAACCAGGACGTCGTCACGGGCCGTGCCGGCGAGGCCGAGATGTGATCGGTCGACGACGAGCACATCGCAATCGTCGGGAGTCGCCTCCGCAGTGAACACCGTGCCGGTCGCTGCACACGCGCCCAGCCACACGACACGCTGCCAGTGGAGAGGGAGGTGCACTCCCACCACGTCACCGGGCTCGGCGTCGAGTTCGTCCCTGAGCAGCCCGGCCGTCTTGGCGACGGCGTTCGCGAGGCTGGCCCCTGACAACTCCATGCGTTCACCTGTCGCGAGGTCGCGATAGGTGAGCAGTGGGGAGGCAGGATCCCGGCGGGCGCGATCGAGCAGGGCGGCGTACGGCGTCATCGATCCCACGCTAGCCGTAGGCTCGTAAGGTGCTCACCATCACGGCCCCGGCGCAGGTGCCGGGCCTGCCGTGGTGGCCCCTGGCCCTGCTCATTGCCGCCCTCATTGCCTTCAACGTCATCAACAACCGCGTCGCCCCGCAGTCGCACTATCTGCTGTGGGCCATTGGCGGTTCCTTCGGCGTCCTCGCGATCGGCCTGCTCGATGGCAACAGTTGGACCGACATGGGGCTCGGGTGGGGGTATCTCGTCCCAGGATTCCTCTGGGGAGTGGGGTGCGTGGTTGTCGTCACCGCCGGCTACCTGGTCGCGGCCGCCTTCCGCAAAGGTCGCAATGCGATGCACGATGAGCGCGTCGCGGAGATGAGCGGCCCTCGATTGATGTTCCAGGCGCTCGTGGAGGTGCCGTTCGGCACCGTGCTCTTCGAGGAGATCGCCTTCCGAGCGGTGCTCTTCTCCATGCTGGCACGCCGCTTCGGCATCGTGTGGGCCATCGTCATCTCGGCGATCCTCTTCGGGCTGTGGCACATCCTCCCCTCGATTGGCACGCACGAGCAGAGCGCCGCTCTTGGCTCCGTCGTGGGCGAGGGGAGGCGCGGCAACATCCTGGCGGTGCTTGTCTCCGTGCTCACCACGGCGATCGCGGGTGTGATCTTTGCCGGCCTGCGCCTGGTATCGGGGAGTGTGCTCGCGCCCATGGGTCTGCACTGGGCCACCAATGGGATGGGCTACTTCTTCTCGTGGACGATCATCCGGTGGCGGCGGCGAAGCGGCGGATGAGCGCGCCCGTCTGAGAGGCTTGGGCCATGTCCAGTCCTGCTCCCGCCTCGGACTCCCCACCGCCTTCCGCCGGGCGCCCGCCTTCCGCCAAGCGCCCGGGCTTCTGGGCGCGTTACTTCGCCGGGCCCGATCCCTCGACCTTGACACCCGCCCAGCGCTGGTACGACAACTTCTCTTCCATCCCGATGTTCATCGTCTCCATCAGCTGGCTGGTCTCGACCTTCTTCACCTGGGCACCTTCGCTGTCCCCGATCTACCGCACCGAGGGCGTCAGAATCAGCATCATCACGTGGGGAATCTTCGCT
The DNA here is from genome assembly GCA_044360385.1 of Candidatus Nanopelagicales bacterium. Taxonomy (GTDB): domain Bacteria; phylum Actinomycetota; class Actinomycetes; order S36-B12; family S36-B12; genus Mxb001. The sequence continues at coordinate 745 of JBIKKK010000062.1, read as the reverse complement.
GTTGACCTCTCCATCCGATTCGTGCTGGATCCGAAGAAGAAGGATTTCGTCAAGCGGAGTTGGCCGCTCATGATCGCGCTGCTCTTCCCGCCCCTGCGCATCCTGCTCGTGATCACCGCCGTGTTGCGCGTGGCCAGGGACCGTAATGCCCTGACCAAGATCGTCGGCCTCTACGCCATATATGCCGTGACCTTCGTGGTCATCTTCGGCTCGCTCTTCACCCTCATGTTCGAGATCAATGCCGCCGGGGCCAACATCAAGAGTTTCGGCGACGCCACCTGGTGGGCCTTCGTCACCGTCACGACGGTGGGCTACGGCGATTTCACTCCGGTGACCGTGGGGGGCCGGGTCATTGCCGTTGTCATCATGTTCACCGGCGCTGCCGCAGTAGGCGCCGTCACGGCTGCCGTAGCGAGCCGCTTCATCACCTCCGGCAATGCCTCGAGTGCTGCAGCGTCACAGGAGTCACAGGCGTCACAGACGGCCGCCACGGATTCGAAGCTCGACGAATTGCTCGTGCATCTCAAGGCCGTCGAGCAGGACATCCGGGATGTCGCCGATCGCCTCGATGGCAAGTCCGCGACGCGCGGCACCCAGGGTGGATGACTTGACCCCGGCCACCTCCTACGATGACGGGACCACTCCGGGCGCCTCACGGCTCTCGACTTCCCCCGAAGGAGTCACTCGCATGGACTCGGGCGCTGCTCGCCTCGACCACGATCAGGCAGCAGCCGCACTCTCCGAT
>JBIKKK010000061.1:0-10950 GCA_044360385.1 Candidatus Nanopelagicales bacterium | reverse complement strand
GAGGGGCCTCGCGCGCCTGTGCAGGAGCGGTGAGGAAGCCCAAACCGCCCCCCAGTGCGCAGACCATGACCACGATTCCCTTGAGCATGCGGCTAGATTAGCACCGGAGGATGGACGTTGTGCGGCGAGTGAATTGCCCTCGTGTGAATTGCCCTCGTGTGAATTGCCCTCGTGCGGAATAACCATGGTGGGAATGACCCAGGAAGCCTAGTCTGGGTGGGCTGATCGGAGGCCCATGCAATTGACCGTCGATGACATTGTCGCGACGCCGGAGTTCGCTGCGCGAGTCATCAGCCTGGCCGAGGAGACGGGTCGCGCTCCCCGGGACGTGGAAACCGACGCCCGTCATTGCCTTGATGAAATGGTGGCGACGGTCGAGCCCCGCAGCACGCGGGCATGGGACCGCTTCGGCGCCTGGCTCTCGCGGTCCTACTCCATCGACGCCTCCAGCGAGGGGCTGCGGCAGATCCGCGCACTCGGGCTGAAGCACTCCCTCGTCTTCCTGCCCAATCACCGCTCCTACCTCGACCCGCTCGTGCTACGCCGGGTGCTGGTCGACTACGGCTTCCCACCCAACTTCGTGCTGGGGGGGATGAATCTCGCCAAATGGCCGGCATCCGCCCTTGCCAAGCGCGCGGGCCTCATCTTCATCCGCCGCAGCACGCGCGATGACCCCGTCTATCCGGCGATGATGCGCCTCTATCTCGGGTGCCTGCTCAAGGTGCATGCCAATCTCGAGTGGTACTTCGAAGGTGGACGCACCCGCACGGGCAAGCTCAGGCCGCCGCGTATGGGGGTGCTGCGCTACCTCATCGATGCCTTTGCGGAGAACCAAGCCGATCCACTGGCCCCGCCAGGCGAGGATGTCTACTTCATCCCTGTCTCGATCGTTTACGACCAGCAGCACGAGGTAGAGGCGATCTCCTTCGAGGACACCGGCGGCAAGAAGACCCCGGAGAGCCTGCGCTGGCTCTATGGATTCGCGCGAGCCCAGTCGACGCGACGCGGCCAGGTGCACGTGCGCTTCGGTGAGCCCCTGTCTTTGCTCGAGAGCCTGGCCGATGCGCGCGAGCGTGCGGGCTCCGACGACCCCATCACGGTGGTGCCGCGTGTGGCCTTCGACATCGCCAACCGCATCAACGCCGCTACGCCGATTACGCCCTCGGCTCTCATCACCTTCGCGCTTCTCGACAACGAGGGTCGCGCACTCACTCTGGCCGAATTGCTCGACGTCCTCGATCCGCTGCTTGTCTATGTGAGAGAGAGGCACCTCCCGCTCACATCGGAGATCGACCTCGCCCGCCCCGACGAGCTCCGCCAGGCGCTGCGCACTCTCGAGCGTGAGGGGGTGGTCGAGGCCTACGACGGGGGACTGGAGCCGGTCTTCGCCGTGGCCCCGGATCGCTACCACGAAGCTGCCTTCTATCGGAACACTCTCGCTCACTGGTTCGTCTACCGAGCTATCGCCGAGAACGCCCTGCTCGCTGCTGCCGAGTCCGGCGGCGACGTCGTCGAGGCCACCTGGTCGGCCGCACTCGAACTCCGTGACCTGCTGAAATTCGAGTTCTTCTTCCCGCGCAAGCGCGAGTTCGCCGAAGACATCCGCGCCGAGGTCGATCTCGCGCGGCCGGGATGGTCAGGGGAGAAGCTCGACCACGAGGGAGTCCTCAAGGCCCTGGACCAGACGCACCTCTACGTTTCCCACCGGATCATCGGGCCGTTCCTCGAGGCCTACCTCGTGGTCGCCGCACGCCTGGCCGACCGCGACCCCGGGGTGCCCGTGGATCAGGATGCCCTGGTGCAGGAGTGCCTGGGCATCGCCAAGCAGGATTGGCTCATGCACCGGCTCCACAGTCCCGAGTCGATCTCGCGCGACCTCATGCAGGGAGCACTGAAGCTGGCGGACAACCGCGGGCTCCTCGCGGTGGGCGGCGAGGACCTGCGGACCCAGCGTGTGGCATTCCGCGATGAGTTGCGCGCGGCGGTGGAGCGCATCGGTGTCGTCCGGCGGGCGGCCATGGCTCAGATCGAGGGCGATGGACGCCGCACCATCTCGAGGATTATGCGGAGGAGTTGATCGTGCCCGACATCGACGGACTTGTCGCCGAAGTCGAAGACTCACCCGAGGGCCCCGGGATCGGTGCATTCTTCGACTTCGACGGGACTCTCATCGACGGCTACTCGGCCGTCGCCTACTTCCGCGATCGCCTGCTTGCGCGTGACGTCGGCACCAACGAGCTCCTGCGCTCACTCGTCGAGAGCGTCAATGTCGAGGTTCGCGGTCGAGACGTCCACCGACTCGTGGAGATCGGCGTGGGTGCCTTGGGCGGACGCTCCACGGAGGACATCGACAACATGGGTGAGCGGCTCTTCCGCAAGAACATCGCCCAGATGATCTTCCCCGAGGCCCGCGCGCTCATCGCCGCGCACAAGGCACGCGGCCACACCGTGGTCATCGCGTCATCCGCCCTCTCCTTCCAGGTCGAGGCGGCGGCCCGCGATCTCGGCATCGACGACATCCTCTGCACGCGTATGGAGACCCGCGACGGAGTGCTCACCGGATTCGTCGACGGGCCTATCCTCTGGGGCGATGCCAAGGCCCAGGCAGTCCGTGATCTCGCGGCAGAGCGCGGCATCGACCTCGCGCGCTCCTTTGCCTACGGCAATGGCGCGGAGGACCTCGCCTATCTCGCGACCGTTGGCAATCCGCGACCGCTCAATCCCGCTGATGGTCTCGCCGCGGCCGCGGCAGAGCGCGGTTGGTCTACCGCGCGCCTGTCCCGGCCCCAGCACCTCACGCCCGAGCTCGTCGTGAGGTCCGTCGCGGCATACGGCGGCGTCGTCGCGGGGCTCGTCGCGGGGCTCGGCCTGGGCCTGGTGAATCGGGACCGGCGTACAGCGGTGGAGATCACCGCGTCTGTGGGTTCCGAGCTGGCACTTGCGGCGGCAGGCATCACGATGAACGTCGAGGGAGCGGAGAACCTCTGGGCGGCGCGACCGGCCGTCTTCATCTTCAACCACCAGAGCCAGCTCGACGTCATCATCATGGCGTCGCTCCTGCGCAGTGACTTCACGGGCGTTGCCAAGAAGGAACTCAAGACCGACCCGATGTTTGCCCCGCTGGGATGGCTGGCCGATGTCGCCTTCGTCGACCGTGCCAACACCGAGGAGGCCAAGAAGGCGCTGGCGCCCGCGGTCGAAGCCCTGCGGGACGGCCGCTCGCTGGCAATGGCACCCGAGGGCACCCGCTCGGCGACGCCGCGGCTCGGGCGATTCAAGAAGGGTGCCTTCCACGTCGCGATGCAGGCCGGAGTGCCCATCGTGCCGGTCGTCATTCGCAACGCGGGTGAGCTCATGCCCTCACACGGCGTGCTCATCTCGTCAGGGACCCTGGATGTCGCCGTGCTTCCGCCGGTGCCGACGAAGGACTGGAACCGCGACGACATCGACCGCGAGGTCGAGCGCGTGCGCGACATGTATCTCGAGACACTCGCCCACTGGCCCCGCTAGGCCGGCTCAGCGGGGATGGATCAGCGTCATCCCGGGCGGCTGATCCGGGGTGCCAATGAGCGCGAAGGCCTCGGGCACCTCATCGAGTGAGATGGTGCGCGACACCAGGAGCTCCGGACGCAGGCGACCGCTCGTGACGAGGTCGAGCAGCTCCGGGTAGTCGTGCGCGGCGAGACCGTGGCTGCCGAGGACCTCGAGCTCCCGTGAGATGACCATGTGCATGGGGACCGGATCGACCGCCGTCCCGGGCGGCAGCAGTCCCACCTGCACGTGGCGGCCGCGCGGCCGCAGGCTGGCGATCGACGTCCGGCACGCCGCGTCGTCGCCGATTGCCTCGATGGAGAGGTGAGGTCCTCCCGCCGTCGCATTGCGGATGGCCTCGGCAAGATCAGGGGAGGGCGCGAGTGCCTCAGCGGCGCCGAGCTGGAGCGCGGTCTCGCGGGCGGCGGCCGATGGATCGATAACCGTGACGCGCGCCCCGAGGGCACGCGCGATCGCGAGGGCAGCAAGTCCTACGCCGCCGGCACCGTGGACGGTGACTTCCTCGCCCGTGCGGGCGCGGCCGATGGTGGCTACGGCGCGGTAGGCCGTCGCCACGCGGCACCCGAGTGAGGCGGCGATGTCGAAGGAGACGTCGTGCGGCAACTTCACGAGATTGACGTCGGCCGCGGGGAGGGCGACGTACTCCGCGAAGCCGCCCCAGCCGTCGAAGCCGGGCTGCCACTGGCTTGGGCACACCTGGTGATTGCCCGACTCGCAGACGAGGCAGCGCCCGCATGCGCACACGAAGGGGACGGTGACGCGATCGCCGACGCGCCATCGCGTGACCTCGGGGCCGACCTCGGCGATGACCCCGGCGAACTCGTGCCCCGGCACATGGGGGAAGGACGAGACATTGTCGTGGCCGTGCCAGGCGTGCCAGTCGCTGCGGCACAGTCCTGCGGTCTCGACGCGCAGGACGACGCCATCGGGCGGAGGCGCGGGGTCGGCGACCTCGATGACGTGCCAGGGCTCAGCCAGGGAGTCGTAGACGACCGCGCGCATGAGCGAAGGCTATGCCCGGATTCGCTAGACGCGGACAGGTCCGGGGGCTTTACTGGCGTCGTGGCTGAAGACGATCAGGAGGGGCCGCAGGTCCAGCCGGGACTCGAGGCGAATTCCATCGGATTCGTCGACGCCGTATCGATCGGACTCAACGCCACTTCCCCGGCGTACTCCTTGGCGGCGGTCCTCGGGCCGATCGTCGTGCTGGTCGGAGTCGCGGCGCCGGGTGCGCTCCTCGCCTCCTTTGTGCCGATGCTGCTCATCGCGAGTGCCTTCTACTTCCTCAACCGAGTCGACCCGGACTGTGGCACGACCTTCTCGTGGGTGACGCGTGCTATGGGTCCCTGGTTCGGATGGATGGGTGGCTGGGCCATCGCGATGACCGGCGTACTCGTCGTCGGCTCGCTCGCCGACGTGGGCGTGAAGTTCGCATTGCTGATGTTTGGCCAGGATGAGTTGGCAGCCAACGACACCGTCGTGATGGCACTAGCCGTAATTCTCATCCTTGTGATGACCTGGATCTGCGTCATCGGCACGGAGCTCTCCGGGCGCCTGCAGACGGTGCTCAACATCGCGCAGGTCGTCGCGCTCATCATCTTCGCCGTCGTCGCGATCTATAGGGGAGCCAGCGGGCAGGGACTGCCCGGAGCGGTGAGCCCGAATCTTGAGTGGATCAATCCCTTCGCTGCGGGCTCTGCGGCGCTCACCTCGGCGCTTCTGTTGGGGGTCTTCGCCTACTGGGGCTGGGAGTCTGCGGTCAACCTCAATGAGGAGACCACGGATTCCTCCAGCACTCCCGGACGCGCAGCCATCGTGTCGACCTTCATCCTCCTGGCGACGTACATGGGCGTGGCCATCGCCGTGCTCATGCTCGTAGGCCCTGCCTTCCTCGCCGACAATGCGGGCGAGGAGGAGATGGCCTTCGCGCTCATCGCTCAGGAGGCGCTGGGCGGCTTCGGCTGGATCGTGCTGCTGGCGGTGGCGGTCTCCGCGGTGGCATCGACTCAGACGACCATCATCCCGGCGTCGCGGACGGCGCTGTCGATGGCACGTCGCGCCGCCATCCCGGCGTACTTCGGTCGTGTCTCCGCTAAGTACCGCACGCCCGCCGTGTCCACGTGGTGGGTCGCGATCATCGCCATCATCTGGTACGTCATTGTGAGCTTCATCAGCGAGAATGCACTCTTCGATTCGCTCAGTGCTCTCTCGCTGCTCATCGCCTTCTACTACTCGCTTACCGGATTCGCCTGCGCGATCTACTACCGCAAGATGCTTCTCAAGAGCGCCAAGGCCTTCTTCCTGATCGGACTCGGCCCGGTTATCGGTGCGGTGCTCCTCATCTGGCTGCTCGTGCTCTCAGCCATCGAGATGTCCAATCCCGAGAACTCCTACGGCGGCGTCTCGTGGTTTGGCCTGGGTCCACCACTCGTGATCGGGATCTTCCTCTTTGCCCTCGGATTCATCTTCATGGTGACTTCGCGCATTGTTGACACTGCCTTCTGGAAGGAGCGTCCCAGCGTGGTCGAACCCGATCTGGTCCCGGCGTCCGAGGGCGGTGACGAGCGATGAGCCTTGCCGTCGGATACAACGGTGGCGCTAGCGCTCGCCATGCCCTTCGGGCGGCCATCGTGCTCGCGCGCGACTTGGACGAGACGCTTCTCATCGTCTGCGGCGTCGCTCCGGCGGGCGGCATGGGCGAGGAGTACAGCGCTACGGAGGATGCGATTGTCGAGGAGCTCGCGCCGGCGGTCAATGAAGCGGTGATCGAGGCCCGTGAAGCAGGGGTCGAGGCTGAGGCGATCCTCGTGGATGCCGATCCCGTCGGGGCGCTGGAGACCGTCATGGAGGAGCGCCGGCCCCGCATGCTCGTCGTGGGCTACGGCGAGTCGGGGCGCATCCGCGCGGCCCTCTTCGGTGCCGTGGCGCCCAAGCTCGTGGAGCGATCCGATATCCCCGTGCTCGTCGTGCCGTAGGCACGCGTGGGGAGTCGTGCCGTACGCACGCGTGGGGAGTCGTGCCGTAGGCACGCGTGGGGCGAACTATGGGTGGATTCGGGCCTACGGGCACGCCCGCCTCGTGTGCCCGCGATGTAGGGAACCGGTGAGGGGTGAGCGCCGTCACCCTCCCTGGGGGTCGCGCTAGGCGGCCCTCGAGTGGGAGAGGACTCTGGAAGCATGCTCGCCTCGACGCCGCCTAAGGCCATGCGCACGACTGTGCGCACGCCGGGCACGCTCGTGCGCGATATCTCCCGTTCCATACAGAAGGCCCTCGACAGCGCTGTCCGTCGTGCGCCGGAAGGCTCGTTGACTCAGCGACTACTCCGAAGTGCTGCCCGCTCCTGGGCGACGGCGTGGCTCATCGGGATCACAGCGATAGCCGCCTGCACCGCGTGGGTCGCCGCACTGCTGCTCGGCATCGAGGCGCCCGTGCCGGCGGCGGCGGGCGCTGTCATCACGGTCGCGCTGTCCCTGAATCGCTCCATGCGCACGGGCCTGTCCCTCGTGGGCGCAACGGCCGCTGCACTCGTAGTGGCCTTCGCGCTGTACCAGTGGTGGGGTCTCCACGTCTGGACCGTCGGCGTACTCGTCGTGATCTCGCTCATCATCGGCCGGATGATGAGGCTGGGGCCTGAGGGCTCCTTGCAGATCCCGGTCACCGCGCTCTTCGTCTACTTCATGGGCGAGGCGCTCACCAACGATGTGATCGTCACGAGGATCGTCGCGACACTGCTCGGCGTCGCGATCGGCCTCGTCTTCTCCCTCATTGCGCATCCGGAGCGCCCCGAGGAGCGTGTGACCGAGCGGCTCTCCGAGATCGGCGGGCGTCTGGGGACCTTGCTCTCGGCCATGGGCGATGTCTCGGGCGACAGGCTCACCCGGCGCCAGGCGACCGAGTGGCTCACGGAGGCGCGCACTCTTGCGGTGGAGACGCGCCACCTCGGCGAAGAGATCGAGGAGCTCGGCCTCGGCCGTCGATTCAGCGTGGGCAGTGAGCGAGCTGTGGGCCGCGCAATCCTCGAACAGTTCTCCCTGCTTCAGCAGACCAGCGACCACGTCAACTCGATCGCGCGCGGGCTCTTCGATGCCACGTCGCGCGGTGCCGTGCGACTGCCCGAGGGCGTGGGCCAGATGCTCTCCTCCACCGGGGAGGCGCTCTCGGTGCATGCCGACTCGCTCGAGCGTGCGCTCGTCGATGGTGACCCGGCGACCGGCGTACTCGCAGCACTCGAGGTCGTCGAGGAGGAGCGCACTCGCTCCGTCGCTGAGCTCAAGGAGATCGACGACACCGGCGCACTTCTGCTGGGTGGATCCCTTGTCAATGAGGTCGATCAGATGGCCAAGCGCCTCGCGGGCACCAACGGCCGCTAACGCAGTAGGCGGCCGTGGCGATGTCGTGTCACCGAGATCGCCTGCTCCTTGAGCCAGTGCGGCAGCTCCACCGTGCCGACGTCCGTCACCGGCTGGCGATCGACTGCGACTCCGGCCGCATGCGCTGCGTCGAGCAACTCAGGACTCGCTTCGACGAGCAGGCGTAGGCGCTCAACGCCGAGTGAAGGCAGTCGGCGGGCGAGTTGCGCGTCGCTCTCCTCGCGCGGATCCGACCAGATAACGGGTGTCCCTGTGGTCTGTGCCGCCAGCGTGAGCACGTCGTACGCCGGCCCCGTGAGATGGGCGCGCACGACGACGCCATCGAGTCGGTGGTGTCGCAGGATGTTGCTCTCGCAGCGCAGGGCGGTGGGGTCGAGGTCGACGGAGAATCGCTCCGCCCACGCGTCGTCGAATGCGCGCCGTGCCCGATCGACATTGAGCGCGGGAGAACTCCACGTGCCGTAGGAGTGCAGGTGACTGGGTCCGCCCGGCTTGGCGCCACCGCCGATGGAGGAGCGCTTCCAGCCACCGAAGGGCTGGCGCTGCACGATCGCGCCGGTGATGTGGCGGTTGACGTAGGCGTTGCCGACCTGCACGCGCGCGAGCCACTTCTCGATCTCTGCGGGGTCAAGGCTGTGCAGGCCACCGGTGAGGCCGTACTCCGGGGTGTTTTGGATCTCGATCGCCTCGTCGAGGTCGCGTGCACGCACGATGCCGAGGACGGGCCCGAAGCACTCGGTGAGGTGGAACCACGCGCCGGGCTGCACGCCCCAGATCACGCCGGGTGACCACAGGCGCGCATCCCCGCGCTGCTGCGGCTCCACGAGCCAGGTCTCACCGGGGGAGAGCTCTGTCAGGGCGCGCGCGAGCGGGCCGGAGGGCGGGTTGATGACGGGCCCCATGGTCGTGGCGGGGTCGGTAGCCCAGCCGACCTGGAGCGAGCTCACCGCGTCGGCGAGGCGCCGCTTGAACGATGGGTCGTCGTAGACGCTTGCCTCGACGATGGCGAGTGAGGCTGCCGAGCACTTCTGGCCCGCGTGCCCGAAGGCCGACTTCACCAGGTCCTTGATGGCGAGGTCGATATCGGCCGCCGCGGTGATGATGAGGGAGTTCTTACCGCTCGTCTCCGCACGCAGGCGCAAATCGGGTCGCCAGCCGAGGAAGAGATCAGCGGTCGCGAGGGACCCAGTGAGCACGACCTCGCTCACGCCCGAATGCGTCACGAGGTGCTTGCCGACCTCGTCATCCGGGGTGGCCACGAGCTGCACCAAGTCCGGATCTACGCCGGCCTCGTGGAGTTGCGCGACGAGCAGTGCGCCGACCGCGCGCGCCTCGGGTGCGGGCTTAAGGATCGCCGCACTGCCCGCGGCCAGCGCATGCACCAATCCGGAGGCGGGGATCGCGTAGGGGAAGTTCCATGGCCCGGCGATGAGCACTACCTCATGCGGCTGCCACGTGGCCTCCCCCGCGAGACGCTCGTGCTCGAGGGTGAGGTGCGCGGCGTACGTCGTGAAGTCGATCGCCTCGCTGATCTCGGGATCGCCCTCGCGCAGGGTCTTGCCGGTCGTCGTCGCCATCGCGGCGAGGGTGTCGGCGCGATGTGCCGCCATGACCTCGGCCACGCGCGCGAGGACCTCGCGACGCTCCTGCCAGGGCGTGCGCGCCCACCGCTTCTGTGCGGCGCGTGCACGCGCGACGGCGTCGTCCACATCAGCGGTTGTCGTCACCAGTGCGGGCTCGGAGGGGGCCGGCATGGCAAGGATGGCTTCGGCCCATGCGCGATTGCCGGGCGTGGTGAAGTCGGTGTCGGCGACGTTGGCGAAGGAGCCGTCGGCAGCGAAGGTGATCGACTCCGTGCGCCGGTCCTGGTCGCGGTGGCTGGTGATCTCGATGGCATCGCGGCGCTCGAGCGATGCGCGGAAGCGCTCGAGCTCGCGCTGCCAGGCGGGGGAGTCGGGGGTGAGGTCGAAGAGCGAGCGCAGGAAGTTCTCCGGGCCCGAATTCTCGTCGAGGCGGCGGGAGAGGTAGGCGATGGAGGCCTCGCGGTCGGCTTTCTCCACGACGGGGGCGTAGAGCAGGAGTGATCCGGCGGCGTCGCGCACGGCGCGTGCCTGCGCGGGGGCCATGCCCTCGAGCATCTCGATCTCGATCATGCTTGGGTCCTCGAGTGAGTCGCGCAGGGTGAGCGCCCACGCGACGTCGAAGAGGTTGTGCGAGGCAACCCCCAGTCGAAGCGCACCCGGGGCGGCCGTCGTCAGGGCGGTGTCGAGCATGCGCTTGTACGACGCGTCGACATCCGCCTTCGAGTAGTAGGGCGCCTGAGGCCAGTCGTGCAGTTCGGCCTCGACCTGCTCCATCGCGAGGTTGGCGCCCTTGACGAGCCGGATCTTGATGGGCGCGCGACCCGCGGCGTAGCGCTCATTCGCCCATGCGACGAGTCGGTCGAGGGCGGCATGGGAGTCGGGGATGTAGGCCTGGAGGACGATGCCCGCGGGCATCTGGGCGAACTCGGGCTGGTCGAGCACGCGGATGAAGGCCTCGACGGAGAGTTCCAGATCGCGGTGCTCCTCCATGTCGAGGTTCACGAAGGTGCCGTGCTCCTGAGCGATGCGATAGAGGGCGGCTAGGCGCTCGGTGACCCGGGCCAGGGAGTCGTCCCAGGCGAGGACGTCGAGATTGGCGCACAGCGCGGAGATCTTGATGGAGACGTAGTCGACGTCTGGGCGGCGTACTCGGGATGCGACGAGATCGAAGCGGGCTGCGGCTTCGTCGTCGCCCAGGATGGACTCGCCCAGCACGTTGACGTTGAGGCGGAAGCCGTCCGCGCGACGGCGCGCGAGATAGCGAGTGAGCGGTGCATCCTCTCCGGGGAGGATGACGCCGGTGGTCTCCTGGTTGACACGCCAGTCGACAGCACGCCCAGCAAGTCGCGGGGCATAGGACGCGACGACGCCCAGCATGCGGAGTCCGAGTCGGTCGATAGGGCTGAGCGATGCCGGCGCACCCTGAGCGACGAGGTCGCGCAGGC
>JBIKKK010000004.1:0-33203 GCA_044360385.1 Candidatus Nanopelagicales bacterium | reverse complement strand
TTCTTCAGGCGATAGCCCGGTACGTACTGCGCGACGTCCTTCTCCATGGCGTAGATCGACTCCAGGACGGCCTCGTGGTCCGTGCCCTCCGGGAGCGCCCCAAACACGGTGTTGCGCATGATGATGGGTGGCTCGGCAGGGTTGAGGATGATGATGGCCTTGCTCTTCTCGGCGCCCCCGATCTCGCGCAGTGCTGTCGACGTCGTCTTGGTGAACTCGTCGATGTTCTGCCGGGTGCCCGGACCCGCTGACTTCGATGACACCGTCGATACCATCTCGGCGTAGGGGAGCGAAGGAACCGCCCGCCTGATGGCGTACACCATCGGGGTGGTGGCCTGGCCGCCGCAAGTAACCATGTTGATATTCGGTGCATCGAGGTGCTCAGTGAGGTTGACCGCCGCGATGACCTTGGGCCCGCGGGCAGCAGGGGTGAGGTCGATGGCGGTGATCCCGGCTTCGGCGTACTTCTTGGCATAGCGCACGTGCACGTACGCGCTCGTGGCGTCGAAGACCATGTCGAAGTCGTCGCCGTGCTCGAGGACCCAGTCCGGGCCCTCGTGCGGGGCGTCGATGCCGAGTGCCTTCGCGCGAGCGAGGCCATCCGAGGCCGGGTCGATGCCCACGAGTGCGGTGAGCTGCAACCTGTCGCTGCGGAGCATCTTGACCATGAGGTCGGTCCCGATGTTGCCGGACCCGACGATGGCACATCGCAGGGGCATGCCGTGATCCCTTCGTGTCGGTGCGTGCGGTCAGGTGGTGCGCAAGGTGATGGGGCCGAGGCGATCGAAGTCGGCGCGGAAGACGTCTCCTCGCACGAAGGGGACGGCAGCGTGGAGTGCGCCGGTCATGATGATCGCTCCGGCAGGCAGGGTGACTCCGAGGGGGTGCAGGGTGTTGGCCAGCCAGGCGACGGCGTCGAGCGGACCGCCGAGTGCGGCGGCGCCGGCGCCCGTGGCCACGAGTTCGCCGTTGCGCGTGAACACCATTCCGATGAGCGCCGGGTCGAAGTCCCCCAGGGGGACGACCCTGCTCCCGAAGGCCACCGCACCGTTGGAAGCGAGGTCGGAGACGGTGTCAGCCAGCTTGATCTTCCAGTCGGCGATGCGACTGTCGACGATCTCTAGTGCAGCTGCAAGCCCGCGGGTTGCCTCCCATGCTTCGGCGGCCGTGCAATGCGGGCCTGACAGGGGTGCATCGAGGACGACGCAGATCTCGGCCTCCATTCGGGGCGAGATGTAGTCGTCGCAGGGCACCGCGCCGCCGTCGGGATAAACCGTGGAGCCGAGGACGGGTGCGTAGTCGGGCTGGTCTACGCCGAGCATCTCCTGCATGGGCTGGCTGGTGAGGCCCAGCTTGTAGCCGATGATCGAGTCTCCCTCGGCGAGCAGGCCAGCCACCAGCCCCTGCTGGACGGCGTAGGCGTCGGCGATGGTCATGTCGGGGAAGCGCTCGGTCAGGGCTGCGATGGGCGTGTGGTCGCGACGTGCGGCGAGGAGGGCCTGCGACATCTCGCGGATCTGCTCGGCGTCAGGTCTGGTCACGGGGATCCCTCTCCTGCTGATCGACGGGGGGTGCGGGGATCGCGGTAGCCGAGACGTCGGCTGACGGCCATGGCGGCATCAACTGCGGGACGAGCGAACCGGCGTAGCGAGTCGCTGCCGAGGCGCTGGACCGGCCCCACGATCGAGAGCGCCGCCACGACGTCACCGCGCTCATTGCGCACGGGGGCGGCGATAGACGCGGCTCCCAGCTCAGACTCGTTGACGTTCTCCGCCCATCCCTGGCGCCGGACCTCGACAAGCGCACTGCGCAGGGCGCGCGGGTCGGTGATCGTGTAAGGAGTCTTGCGGTCGAGTCGCCAGCCGCGCATGAGCACCTCCAGTTCCTCTTCCGGCAGATAGGCCAGGAGGAGCTTGCCCGTGCTGGTGCAGTGCGCATCGTTGCGGTGGCCGACCCTGCCGAAGAGCCGGAGTGTTTGGGGGCTCTCCCGCCTTTCGACGTAGACGACCTCGCGTCCGTCGAGCACGGCGACCTGCACCGTCTCGCGCGTGGCGTTGCGCAACTGGTCGATCACGGGGGAGCACGCCTCGTGAAGGTCGTTGTGCAGGGCCACAGATGCGCCGAGTTCGTACATCGCCAGCCCGAGCCGGTAGGCGCCGGTCTCGGGATCCTGCTCGAGGAGTCGCTCCTCGGCGAGCGTGCTCAGCAGGCGATGGGCCGTGCTCTTGCCGATGCCGAGGCGCCGAGACAACTCGGTCACGCCGATATCGCGGTCGCCACGACCGAACTCCTTGAGCAGTCGCGCGGCATTGCGCACGCTGGAAAGCGTCGAGTGCTGTCGGCGCGCAGGGATGTCGGTCATCGCGCACTCCTCAGGTGCTGGATTAGGCCGCGACGCACGTCTTCAGGGTCGGTCGGCGGGTCGATGCTCATGCCAGGGAGTCCGGGGGCGATGGCCATCGCGAGTGCCACCTGAGCACGGGGCAGCCCCGCGACGCTGGCTCCCTGCATCTCATCCACGAGACTCTCGCGTCCCGGTGCATGTGCCCGCAGTGCATCGAAGTCGCGTGCTGCGGCGGCATGTGCGTGAGCGAGCCCGGTGCCAGCGTGCAGTGCGTGGTGCGGAGTGAGAGTGCCCCCAGGCGGCACTGCGAGGTGATAGACGACGGTCTTGATGCCGAGTGCGCGACGCACCTCGTCGTAGTCGGGTCCCTGCGACTCGTCGATCAAGCCGAGTGCGGGTACGACGACGGGGTCAAAGAAGCGCAGGGTCCACGCGAGGTCATCGAGTGAGTCGACCATCTCCACCTCGGGGCCACGGGGCGCGGGGAGGGCCTCGACCGTGCCGATCACGTGAAGCATGCGCACGCCGGCCGCGGCCACCGTGATGCGACCCGCGGACACCAGGGGGAGGCGTGCGCGCTCCGCGGGCGGGAGCGTGGCGACGGCATCCAGGTAGGCCTGGTGCAGGGCGCGCACGTAGTCGGCCATGGCCTGCCTCATAGCCTCGGGTCCAGTCCCCTCCACGCGCGGGAACGTATCAGATACGTCCCGCATGCGGGAACGCTGTCCTTCCATGCGGGACAGCACAGGCCTAGGTTTCGATCACCCGAGAGGCCCGCGGGCCGGGAGGAGCGACGATGGGAATCCTGCGCTTGGCGCACGTCGACATCACTGTGACGGACCTGGACCTGGCCGCGGCGTACTACACCGAGGTCATGGGGATGCTCGAGGTCGAGCGTGACGAGAACTCCGTCTATCTCAAGTGCTGGGACGAAGTGGACCATCACTCACTGCGCATCTCCTACGCGCCGCGCGTGGGCTTCGATCTCATGTCGTTCAAGGTGTTGCGCGAGGACGACCTTGCCGAGCTCGAGAATGCCGTCGGCAAGTACGGCTTCCCTGTCGAGCGGGTGAGCAAGGGCGCGTCTATCGGCCAGGGTGAGTCCATCCGCTTCGAGACGCCGTCGGGTCAGGTCATGGAGCTCGTCCACGACGTGGAGAAGGTCGGGCGCGCCACGGGCTCGCTCAATCCCGTGCCGTTCTTCGAGGGGGGCCGCGGCATCGCGCCCCCGCGCATGGATCACCTGCTTGTCACAGCGGAGGAGGTCGGGGAGTCGACGAAGTTCTTCACGGACGTCCTGGGATTCCGCGTGACCGAGCAGCTGCTCGATGGCGATGGCCACCAGGCTGCGACGTGGATGGAGCGCTCGCACTCCCCGCACGACCTCGCGATCGTCTCCGGGCCCAACGGAGGGCTGCATCACTTCGCCTACTGGCTGGACGACTGGGATCACGTGCGTAAGAGCGCTGACATCCTCGCCTACAACGGCATTCAGATCGACGTCGGTCCGACGCGCCACGGCATCACGCGCGGCAACACGATCTACTTTTTCGACCCGCTAGGCACGCGCAATGAGGTCTTCACCGGGGGATATCGCCCCGATCCCGATTTCCCCACCATCACGTGGACCGAGGACAACATCGGCAGGGCCGTCTTCTACTACGAGGGCGAACTCAACGAGCGATTCATGAAGGTGCACACCTGATGTCCATCCTGCGACTGTCCCATGTGGAGATCAAGGTCCCCGATCTCGAGCTCGCCACGGCGTACTACACCGAGGTCCTCGGCCTCGTCGAGACGGCCCGGGAGCCCGAGCGCGTCTATCTCAAGTGCTGGGATGAGCACCAGCATCACTCGGTCGTGCTCACCTACTCGTCGTCCTATGGCCTCGCACACATGGGCTGGAAGGTCGAGAGCCTCGAGGATCTCGACTACTACGCCGCACGGCTCGAGGACGCCGGCATCGCGGTGAAGCGCATGCAGGGTCTCGAGGTCGGACTCGGCGGCGGCACGGTGGCGCGCTTCGAGACGCCGTCGGGCCACCACATGGAACTCATCCATGGCATGGAGCAGGTGGGCAACCTTCTCCCGCTCACGAACCCGCCGCCTCGCCCGCTGGGTCTCGTGGGGATCGCCCCGCCCAGGATCGACCACATCTTCCTCACCGTCGAGGACGTCAACGGGATGACGTCGTTCCTGCAGGAGGTGCTCGACTTCCATCTCACCGAGCAGGTGCTCGGCGACGATGGCTTCCAGATTGCGACCTGGCTCGAGGTGTCCCACTCCTCGCATGACATTGCGCTGGTGACCGGTCCCGATGAAGGGCTTCATCACTTTGCCTTCTGGGTAGACGACTGGAACGACATTCGCAGTGCCTCCGACGTGCTGGCGTATCACGGTGTGCGCATTGAGACGAATCCCACGCGCCACGGTGCGACGCGCGGCCACTGCATCTACTTCTTCGATCCGGCCGGCAACCGCAACGAAGTCTTCACCGGCGGCTACTGGGCCGATCCCGACGAACCCCCGGTCACCTGGTCCGAAGGCGAGATGGGTCGCGCGCTGTTCTACTACGACGGCGTCGTCAATCAGCGCTTCCTCACGGTGCACAGCTAGGAGTCGAGATGACAATCACCGGACCCGACGCCACGCACGTCACCCTGCCGCGCACCGAGCGCCCCGATGCACCCGCCTACCTCCAGCGCTACTTCGATCGCGAGGCGCGCGGGCTGCGCCCGGACGTGGCAGAGCCGGCCCAGCCCGAGGATGACGTCCCCCTGTACCTCCGACGATTCCGCGATCGCCGCACCGGTGACACGGGGCTGGAAGCCCCCGTGCCGCTGTGGGAGGGCGCTGACGTAGGTGCCACCCGAGCATGGGCAGAGGTCACGCGCACGAAAGAGATCGTCCCGGAGCGCAAGGACCAGACGAAGGGCGCTGTCACCGACGTCTATTTCGTGCGCCACGGCGAGACCCAGGGGTACTCGACCGAGTCGGGACTCACCCCCTTGGGCTCGTGGCAGGCCCATCGACGTGGCAAGGAACTCGCCCGCAGGGTGATGTCCGGGCACCACGTCACGATGGCGTGCGCCGACACCAACCGCGCGCGCCAGACCGCCGAGGGGATCCGCAAGGGCATGCTCGATGAACTTGTCCTCTTCGGTCGCGAGGCCACGGTCGGCGATGTCACGACGTACGAGGAGTTCCGCAACTTCCAGGTCATGACCCCCGATGGCTTCCGCGACGTGACTCAGGCCTTCCGGCTGTATCACTCCGAGTTGGAGAAGTACGAGCGCATCGGTCTTGGTGGTCGGCCCACGTGGCTCGTGGAGGTCGACCGCTTCTGGGGCATCCAGCAGGCCGGGGGCGATCCCATCACCCAATGGCTGACCATGCCCATGCTCACCTTCGAGCCCCCGGTCGCCGCCGTGCGTCGCTTCTGGGCGGGGCTCATGCGCCTGCACGACGAGACGCCGGGCCAGTCGGTGATCGTGGCGACCCACTCCGGACCCATTCGCGCCTTCGCCACGTGGGCATTGGGCTACGACCCGGGCGAGCCCTTCAATACCGAATTCGTGCGCGTCCGCCTCCTTGAGGGCGGTGAGACCGCGCTCGTGCTCTATCGCAATCGTGTTCAGGAGGTATCGGTGCCGGACTTCGACGGCCTGCCCGATTGGTGGGCCGGGCTCGAGGGTCGGGCTTTACCCGTGAGCCGACGGGGGGAGTCCTCATGAGTGACGTGACCGTGTGGTTCGAGGGCTACTGGCCCGGTCTCAAGGCTGAGGTGGGCGGCAAGGCGGCGAGCCTCGGGGAGATGACCGGCGCAGGTCTGCCGGTCCCACCCGGCTTCGCGGTGACGACGGCGGGCTACCGCGCGGCCCACGACGCATCCGACCTCGACGCCACGCTCGCGCGGCTGCTTCACGGCCTCGACATCTCAGACACCACTCGTGTGAGTTTGGTGTGCGGCGAGATTCGCGACGTGATCCGGGAAATGCCCCTGCCCGCCGATGTCGAGCAGCAGATTCGTCATGACTACGCCGAACTGAGCCGCAAGTGCGACGTCGAGGACCTACCCGTCGCTGTGCGGTCGTCGGCAACGTCAGAGGATTCGCCGGACGCGTCATTTGCGGGTGAGCACGACACCTACCTGTGGATCAGGGGCGGCGACGCTGTCGTCGACGCCGTCCGCCGCTGCTGGGCCAGCCTCTTCACCGACCGCGCCACCTGCTACCGAGTGGAGATGGGCTACGAGCATCGCTCGGTCGAGATGGCTGTCGTCATCCAAAAGATGGTGCGGCCGATCGCCGCGGGCGTGGCTTTCACGCTCAATCCGGCCAACGGCGACCGCTCGCAGGTGGCCGTCGACGCGGCGTGGGGCTTCGGCGAGGCTGTGGTCTCCGGAGAGGTCACACCCGACAACTTCCTCGTGGACAAGGTGCTTCTCGAGGTGAGCAAGCGCGAGATCAGCCACAAGGCGCATGAGTACCGCTTGACCGATCACGACTCGGTCGAGAAGGCCGAGGTCGAGGCGGAGCGTGCAGACACACCCTGCCTCACCGACCCCCAGCTGAAGGCCATCGCGGCCCTCGCGAAGACCGCGGAGAAGCACTACGGCTGCCCGCAGGACATCGAATGGGCGGTCGACGCCGATCTCCCGGACGGTGACAACGTCATCCTGCTCCAGGCGCGGCCGGAGACGGTGTGGAGCAAGAAGCCACGCCAATCCGTGGCGAGTTCCGCGGACAAGAACCCCATGGCCAGCATTGTCTCGACATTGATGAATCCGCTGTACGCACGTAAGGACTAGTGGAGGATCGCTCCACCCGGCAAGGACCCAGGATTCGTGCCCCCCCCGGTCACGAACACACGAGAGGAATGGCAGATGGCCGATCGGTTCCCCAGCCCGTTCGACATCGAGACGCCCGCGGGCGCCGAGGGTTGGCAAGAGATGTACGTGTACTCGTCGCTCTTTAGCGAGTCACGCAAGGAGTTCGAGGACTCGATCTTCTGGTTCCAGGACGGTGTGCACTGGCCCAAGGTGCTCACACCCTGGGACGCCACCTTCTATGAGTTCGCGATCGCCTCGCTGTCGCAGTACAACACCCGCCATCTGCAGGTGCCCCCGGCCAACGGCATCGCCTTCCGCATCCTCAATGGCTACGGCTACCTCACCCCCGTCCCCGCCGATCCGGCGACCATCGAGGCGCGGGTTGAGAACTTCATGGATCGCGCCGGCTTCTACTTCATGAACTGGAACGACCTCTACGACAAGTGGATGATCAAGATCCGCAACCTGGTCAAGGAGCTCGAGAGCGTCAACTTCGAGCCCCTGCCCGAGATCGAGGACGCCGACGAGATCGTCAAGTCGGGGGCGGGACTGGGATCGGGCTATCAGATCCAGGAGAACTACCGCACACTGCTCGACCTCGCCCTCAAGCTGTGGAACTACCACTTCGAGTTCCTCAATCTCGGCTACGCCGCGTACCTGGACTTCTTCGGTTTCTGCAAGCAGGCTTTCCCCGGCATCCCCGACCTCGCCATCGCGAAGATGGTCGCGGGTGTCGAGGTCGACCTCTTCCGCCCCGACGAGGAGCTCAAGCGCCTTGCGCGCGTCGCACTCGACTCCGGTGTCGCCGAGGCGTTCGCCGTGGGCGATGTGGAGCAGACCTGCGAGATCCTCAAGGGCTCCGACGCGGGCCGTGCCTGGATCGCCTCCTTCCAGGAGTCAGCCGAGCCGTGGTTCAACTTCTCCACGGGCTCGGGCTTCTACCACTCCGACAAGATCTGGATCGAGAACGTCGAGATCCCCTTCGACTTCATCAACGACTACATCGTCAAGCTGCAGTCGGGTGAGGATCTCAATCGCCCGATGGAGGCGATTCGCGCGGAGCGGGATCGCGTCGTCAATGAGTACTCCGACCTTCTCGCCTCCGACGAGGATCGCGAGGCATTCCAGGGCAAGCTCGGCCTTGCACGCGTGGTGTTCCCCTACGTGGAGAACCACAACTTCTACGTCGAGCACTGGAGCCACTCGGTGATCTGGCGCAAGATGCGTCAGCTGGGAGAGGTCTTCGTCAAGGAAGGCTTCTGGAGCGAGCCCAACGACATCTTCTACCTCAAGCGCACCGAGGTCGAGGACGCACTGTGGGACTACTACGTCTCCTGGGCGACGCCCGAGCCAGCAGCCGGTCCCGGCCGCTGGCCCACGATCATCGAAAAGCGCAAGGGCATCTGCAAGGCGCTCAGCACCTGGAAGCCTGTGCCTGCCCTCGGCGCACCGCCCGAGGTCATCACCGAGCCCTTCACCGTCATGCTCTGGGGCATCACCTCCGACAGTGTGACCGCATGGCTCGGCGGCGGCGACGCCAAGGAAGGCGAGTTGCGCGGCATGGCGGCATCGCCAGGCCTCGTGGAGGGCCCGGCTCGTGTGATCTTCTCCCCGGACCAGATCAGCGAGATCCAGCAGGGCGAGATCCTGGTGGCACCGTTGACCGCACCCTCGTGGGCGCCGATCTTCGGCAAGATCCAGGCGACCGTGACCGACACGGGCGGGATGATGAGCCACGCGGCGATCGTCTGCCGCGAGTACGGCCTCCCGGCTGTCACCGGCACCGGCTTCGCCACAACCAACATCAAGACCGGACAGCGGATCCGCGTCGACGGCAACAACGGCGTCGTCACGGTCCTGGACTGACGATCACCGAGGAGGGGACCTAGGTCTCCTCCTCGGTGTCGGTCCCGCTGGGAGGAACGCACGCCTCCTATGTGAGGCCGCGAATCCCTAGCGTCACCCGCACGGCCCGGTACCGTCGAGGCACCGGATAAGCAAGGCATTGGATAGGCAAGGCCTGGAGAGCAGTACCGCAACGGGAAGGACCACCCATGCTGACCGTCGAGCAGAACGAGGAACTGACCAAGGTCGGACCCGGCACCCCCATGGGGGAGTTGCTGCGTCGCTACTGGTACCCCATCGCCTTCGAGCAGGACTTCGACTCAGCCCCCACCAAGACCGTGCGGCTCCTCAGCGAGGACTGGACCCTCTTCAAGACTCCCAAGTCCGGCAAGTACGGCATCGTCGCCGAGCACTGCCCGCATCGCAGCGCGTCGCTCACCTACGGCGTCGTCCACGAGGATGGCATTCGCTGCGGCTACCACGGGTGGAAGTGGGACTTCGACGGCAACTGCCTCGAGCAGCCCGCCGAGGCGGACAATCAGAACTTCCGCGACCGCGTCAAGCAGAAGGCCGGCAAGGCACAGGTCATGGGAGGCATGGTCTGGGTGTACGTCGGCCCCGATCCCGCGCCCGAGCTTCCGCGCTTCGACGTCTTCGTCATGGACGGCATCAAGGACTGCGGCTACGCGACCCTGCCGTGCAATTGGCTTCAGATCATGGAGAACTCCGTCGACCCCCACCACGTGGAGTGGCTGCACGGCTACTACTTCAACTTCATGGGCGAGACCCAGGGCTTCGACGCCCCCAAGGCCTTCCAGAAGAAGCACCTCAGGACGGGCTTCGAGGAGATGGAGTGGGGCATCCTCAAGCGTCGCGTCCTCGAGGGCGGCTCTGAGGAGAATGACGACTGGAAGGTGGGCCACCCGCTGGTCTTCCCCTTCTACATGCGCGTGGGTGGCGCGGGCATCGACCAGATGCAGATTCGCGTGCCCATCGACGACACGACAACGTGGAAGCTGTTCTATTCCAATCACGCGCCGGACCGTGGCCAGTGGGAGCAGCAGGACCGCCCGGTGTTCTATGAGTACTTCTGGCGCGACGACCAGGGCCGCTTCATCACCGACTACATCGAAGGTCAGGACATCATGGCCTGGGTGAGCCAGGGCCCCGTGACCGATCGCACCCAGGAGCACCTGGGTCGCTCTGATGCCGGCGTCGCAATGTTGCGCAAGATGTTCAAGGAGAACATGAAGCGCGTGGCCAACGGCGAGGATCCCCTCGGCACGGTTCGTGAACCGCACGAGATCATCCCCCTGCCCTGCGAGCGCGACAAGTTCGGCGCCGAGCGGGAGTTCGCTGAGGCGTTCATCACGATGGGCTCGATGCGCTACAGCCCGCAAAAGCAGCAGTTGCTCGACCTCCATGCCGACGCATGGGCGCGACGCGAGAAGGCCGGCGCGGGTGCCTGATGACGCCGTTGACGATCAGGCAAGAGTCGCGTTGAGTGATCTCCCGCCTGATCCGCATCGACTGCCGCCGCCCGGGGCGTGGTTTGCTCCCGATGCCGAGCGTCACTTGCTGGATCGGCCGAAGTTCTGCCCCATGTGCGCAGCGAGCATCGAGACCCACGGCGGCATCTCTACGGAGTACTGGATGGGCGACCAGCGGGTCTTCATGACCTGGTGCGGCGAGTGCGGATGGTTCGGCGACGTGGTGCGCTACGAGATGGTCACCATCACGGAGGAGGAGCACTAAGAGATGGGCACCATCTCGAAGGAGAGGATTTGAGAGATGGGCACCATCTCCAGGACTCAGCCATGACCGCTCTCGTCTTCGACTTCGGTGGTCCCGTCCTCCTCACTCCCTTTGAGCTCCGATCGGTGGGCGAGAGGTCGCTCGGGCTCGCCCCGGGCACATTCGCGTGGACGGGCCCCTTCGACCCCGACTCGGATGCCGACTGGCGCACCTTCCAGGCGGGTGGCATGAACGAGCGGGAGTACTGGGCCCGTCGGTGCGCGGAGTTCCACGACCTGAGCGGGGAGCCCGCGGAGATGCCCTACTTCATGGCGCATCTCTACTCCGGCAGCGAGGACGAGCTTGTGCGTCCCGCGGCCCGGCAGCTCATCGCCGATGCGAAGGCCGCGGGGATCCCGGTGGGCATCCTCACCAATGACCTCACCGCCTTCCATGATCAGCAGTGGCTGGACCGCATGACGATCCTCCGCGAGTTCGATTACATGGTGGATGGCCGCAGCGACGGAGTCCTCAAGCCGGATCCGCGCGCGTACACCCTCATGGCCGAGCGCATGGGAGTAGCGCCGGAGGAGTGCGTTTTCATCGACGACCAGCCGGGCAACATCGTCGGTGCCGAGGCGGTGGGGATGCGTACCGTGCATCTCGATCCTGTCGATCCCGATCCCGGCTACGAGCAGGCTCGGCACATGCTCGGACTCACCTGAGGAGCTGCCATGACTCGACCCTTTCGCGTGGCCGTCATTGGCTCTGGCCCTTCCGGGATGTATGCCACCGACGCGCTGGTCAGTCAGGAGGACATCCCGGTCTCGGTCGACATCATCGATCGCCTGCCCACGCCCTTCGGCCTCGTGCGCTACGGGGTCGCTCCGGACCATCTGAGCATCCGCTCGGTCCGTGACACCCTCGACAAGGTCCTCGATCATCCCGGCGTGAGATTCCTCGGCAACGTCGAGGTGGGACGCGATGTGTCGCTGGTGCAGCTCCGTGAGTTCTACGACGCAGTCGTCTTGACCTACGGCGCTTCGCGGGATCGTGGGCTTGGAATTCCCGGCGAGGAGCTGGCCGGCAGCATCGCGGCAACCGACTTCGTCAACTGGTACACCGGTCACCCCGACACGAGCCCGGACGCATTCAGCGACTTCCTGGCCTCGTCGACCAGTGTCGCCGTGATCGGCGTCGGCAATGTCGCCGTCGATGTCACCCGCGTCCTGTCCAAGGCGCCGGATGAGATCGAGCACACCGACATGCCCGAGCACGTCTTCGCGGCCCTGCGCGCCTCAGGGATCCACGACGTGCACCTCGTGGGCCGTCGCGGGCCCGCGCAGGCCACCTGGACAACCAAGGAGCTGCGCGAGCTTGGTGAGCTCGCTCAGACCCAAGTGCTCGTGGCCGAAGGCGGGAAGGTCGATGACGTCGCAAGCGTGCGCGCCGTCGCGGAGGACAAGGCCGTGGCGCGCAATGTGGCCGTCGTCGAGGGATGGTCCGGGCATGTCGACGACGGTCGTGAGCGCAGCATCCACCTGCACTTTCGGTGCCGACCGGTGGAGATCCTCGGCAAGGATCGTGTCGAGGGGCTCGTCGTCGAGACCACGACCCTCGATGACGAAGGACAGGCCAGCGGCACGGGTCAGACGCACGTTATTGCCGTGGACGGAGTGATCCGGAGCGTGGGGTACCGCGGCACCGCTCTCGAGGGGGTGCCCTTCGATGACCGGCGCAATGTCATCCCCAATCGCGAGGGTCGGGTCCTCGACGGCGATACGCCGCTCCCGGGGGTTTACGTCGCAGGCTGGATCAAGCGCGGACCCACGGGCATCATCGGCACCAACAAGAAGGACGCCGTGCAGACGGTCGCCTGCCTCCTCGAGGATGCCGCGGATCTGGCCGCGTGGGGTGCTGTCCAACCGGAAACGATGGCAGTGGATGCCGCATTGGGCGATCGCGTGGTGGTGGGCACGTCAGGGTGGCGCAGCATCGACGCTGCCGAACGCGCCCTCGGGGCTTCACGTGGCCGGGATCGCACCACACTCCATGACCGCGCCGCGCTTCTCGGGGCCGCCGGGGACTAGGCGGGCTCGAGGACCCGCCAACCGGACCACTCCTCCGGCTCGGTGCCGCACGAGGCCGGGCGCGGTGTGCCTGTGGTCCGAGAGAGGTGCACGGGTGAGTTGCCGGGAAACGTAACGATGGTGCGCGCGCTCTCGGATTCGTCGATGACCGGCTCACCGAGGAGCGGCAGGCTGCTGCGGCCCATGAGGTGGGCCTCCGCCGCCTGCGCCACCGGGGGCAGGCCGCTGCGACCGCGCAGCGATGTCGCCGAAGAGGGTGTGGGGCCGTTGTCCAAGAGCCCGCGTGCGATCGGGGTGGTAAGCCGCCCGTAGACCAGTCCCTCTGCGACGAGGAGGGCGGTGGGGGCGAATCGGTGACCACCGAGGTGGGAGCACTCCCACGCGCGATCGTCGTCGAGATCCTGGACTAGGGCGCGGCCGTCGAGGCCACAGCACAGGTCACGGGCGGCGTTGGCGCACACGGCCAGCACTGGCGCGTGGGGATCGGGACGGGCGTCGTCTCCGGGCGGTCCTGAGTCAGGCCAGCCCAGCAGGGCCTCATGGTCGTCGACCATTGCCACACGGGGCGGGGGATCGCCCCCGAGCCCCCCCGCGATCCAGACCCGCAGGGGCGCGGTCGGATCCGCGGCGGGATGCCTGCCTCGCCGACGCACCAGCAGGACGCGCCGTTGGGGGTTGGAGTCCAGGGCGCGCACGACGGGGACGTGGCAGTCCTCGAGTGCGCGCTTGCCCCAAGGGCCGGGTACCTCGATGAGCCACCACCAGCGCGCGATGGGGGCTGTCCCGGCGAGCGGCTCGGCCGCTGCGGCCACGTTGCAGCGCATCAGCGCGGCGGGCCGGAGACGCTGGCCACCGGGCCGGTGAGGGGAGTGCCCGAAGCATCGCGCTTATCCCGAGACGAGGGCAGGTCGAGCGGTGCACCCGACGCCGCACAGGCGCGGACCGGGCCGCCGCCGGCCCAGCCGATGACGAGGACGTCCTCAAAGCGCAGGAAGCGATGTGCGCGCACTCCGCCGGTGCCGCGGCCCTTGCGGGGGATGTCGGCAAGTTCAGTGACCTTCGCCGTGAGCGCCGAAGTGCCCGGCAGGGCCGAACGTGACCCCGCAACCGTCACGAGCAGCGCATCGGCATCGTCTCCCGGCACGGAGCAGCACGCGATGAGCTCCGCACCATCGGACAGCCGCATGCCCGCCATGCCACCGGCAGACCGGCCCTGGGGCCGCACGGAGTCCGCGGGGAATCGCAGCGCCTGGGCATCCGAGGAGATGAGCACGATGTCATCGCCCGGTGCCGACTCAGCGGCGCCTACCACCGCGTCGCCTGCGCCCAGGGCAATGAGATCCCAGTCGCGCCGGGTGGGTGGTCCCTGCACGGCCACGCGCTTGACGACACCCAGCCGCGTGGCGAGGGCAATTACGGCGGGTGGATCGCTCACCTCGGCGAGGCCCACGACGCGCTCGTCGGCCTGCAGATCCAGGAGTGCGCCCAACGGTGCACCTCCGCCCAGGGAAGGAGCGTGGGCGGACGGTGGCAGGATCGGCATCTCCACCACGGGCAGGCGCAGGGCGCGACCCATGCTGGTGATGACGGCCACCTCACCGCGACCGGTCGCCATGGTCGAGGCGACGATGACATCGTGCGCGGCGCGCGGCCCATCGAGAGCGACGTCGGGTCCGGACGTACGCGCGATGAGTCCCGTGCCGGAGAGAAGGACACGGCAGGGGGAGTCCGTGATCTCCAAGGACGCGGGAGAGGCGGCAGTGATGGACGCGGATTCCTCCAGGAGGATGGTGCGCCGAGGTGTGGCGTGGGCCTCTGCCACGGCCAGGAGCTCATCCGCGACGACCTGGCGGAGCAGTGATTCGTCATCGATGATGGCCGAGAGTTCCTCGATCCGACGGCCGAGGTCATCGCGTTCGGTCTCCAGCTCGATCCGCGAGAACCTCGTGAGCCTGCGCAGCGGCATCTCCAGGATGTAGGAGGCCTGCTCCAAAGACAGGTCGAAGACCGTCATGAGTCGCTCGCGGGCCGCTGCCGTGTCATCGCTGGTGCGAATGAGCTGGATGACCTCATCTATGTCGAGGATCGCGACGAGGAGGCCTTCGACCAGGTGGAGGCGCTCCTGTGCCCGCAAGCGACGGAACTCGCTGCGGCGGCGCACCACCTCACGTCGGTGATCCACGAAGACCGCGAGAAGCTCTCTGAGGCCGAGAGTGCGGGGCTCGCCATCCACGAGCGCGACGGCATTGATGGTGAAGGCGTCCTCGAGTGGGGTGAGCTTGTAGAGCTGCTCGAGCATGGCCTCGGGATTGACCGAGGGCGCAAGCTCGATGACGAGCCTGAGACCGTGCTCGCCGTCGGTGAGGTCGAGCAGGTCGGAGATCCCCTGCACCTTCTTGCTCGTGACGAGGTCCTTGATGCGCTCGATGACCCGCTCGGGTCCGATCCCGATCGGCAGCTCCGTCACGACGATGCCGCGGCGGCGTGGGCTCACCTGCTCGATGCGTGCCGAGGCGCGAACGCGGAAGGAGCCCCGCCCGGTGGCATAGGCCTCCCGCACCCCCGCGAGCCCGAGGATCGTGCCACCACCGGGCAGGTCGGGGCCCGGCACGAAGCGGATGAGCTCGTCGAGGTCGGCTTCCGGGTTGAGCACCAGGTGTCGCGCGGCGGCCACGACCTCGCCGAGATTGTGCGGGGCCATCGAGGTGGCCATGCCCACCGCGATGCCGGCCGCGCCGTTGACGAGGAGTGCCGGGAAGCCGGCGGGGAGCACGGTGGGCTCCTGCTCACGCCCGTCGTAGTTGGGGACGAAGTCGACGACGTCCTCGTCCAGGGATTCGGCCAGGGCGAGGGCCGAGGGGGCGAGTCGGCATTCGGTGTAGCGCATCGCCGCCGGACCGTCATCGGGTGAGCCGAAGTTGCCATGGCCGTCGACCAGCGGGAGGCGCAGCGTGAAGGGTTGTGCCATCCGGACCAGGGCGTCGTAGATGGCGGAGTCCCCGTGCGGGTGGAGGCGGCCCATCACCTCCCCGACCACGCGGGCGCTCTTGACGTGTCCGCGATCCGGTCGCAGGCCCATCTGGTGCATCTGGAAGACGATGCGGCGCTGCACCGGCTTCAAGCCGTCCCGGGCGTCGGGGAGGGCGCGGGAGTAGATGACGGAGTAGGCGTACTCGAGGAAGGACGACCGCATCTCGCTGTCGACATCGACGTCGATGATGCGGTCACTGGTATCCCCGTGACGTGCCACCCCGAGAGCCTACGGGCGGCCACCCGCTCCGGTGACGGCACGCGCCGCGATCCGCGTGGCGCGCCCCAGGGCCGCGGCCATGTCGCCCTGCGACACCCACGAGGACAGGAAGCCCGCGGCGAAGGCGTCCCCGGCCCCCGTGGTGTCGTGCACCCTCGCAGGCTCGGCAGGGGCGCTCCATCGCTCATCGCCGCGCGCAGCGACCGCTCCCTCGGCCCCCATCTTGATGATCGGCGTCAGACCGCGTCCTGCCAGATAATCGAGTGCATCCGCGGGCGGGAGTTGCGAGGTGAGTGCTCGAGCCTCGGCGGCATTGGCGAAGAGGAGGTCACCCTCCTCAAGCCAGCCGAGGAAGATCTCTGCTCCGACGATGCGGAGCGGGGCCTCTGACGACGCATCGACGCTCACCGTCAGTCCGCGTCGGCGAGCCTCGGCCAGAGCCGTGAGCGCTGCGTCGCGGGAGCCCTGGCGCAGCAGGGAGTAGCCACTCACGTGGAGATGATCACCCGGCAGCCACGCTGTGGGGTCGATGTCCATGGACGCGAGATGAGCGTTCGCGCCCGGGTCCGGGAACATCGTTCGCTCGCCATCAGGCGTGACGAGGACCATGCACCGTCCCGTGGGAAAGACAGGATCGCGCACGGCACTCACGGCAACTCCGGCCGCGGCGAGCTGGTCGAGTGCGGCGCTGCCGCGGGCGTCATCGCCGATCCGGGCGATGAGCTGCACGGGCGCGCCCAGGTCGGCCAACCAGGCAGCGACGTTGGCAGCCGAGCCACCGTCCTCGTCGGTGATGGTGGCGGGAGCATCCGAGCCAGGTGCGGGCGTGGCTGACGCGCGGGCGATGACGTCGACCATGACCTCACCCACGACCCGGATGGTGCTCGTGGGCGTCATCTGAGCGCCTCAGGCATCGGCGACGGCGACGCGTGAGGCGAGGTCGGCGTTGCGCAGGATGATCTCGGTATTCGCCGTGAGGCTCAGCCCTCCCGATGCTCGATGGAAGTAGTCCAGGAGGAAGGGCGTGACGTCTTTGCCGCGTACGCCGGAGGTGTCGGCCAGTGCCAATCCCTCGGCGAGGAGCCGATCGTGCAGGTCGGGATCCATCTGCAGGCCCTCGGGCAGCGGATTCGCCACGACGAGTGCCGCAGGAATCGACAGGGCGCGTCGCGCCCGGGTGATCGCGGCGATGTCCTCGGCACTGTCGACTCGCCAGTCGATGGGGCTTCCCGAGTCGGTGAGGTAGAAGCCCGGGAACCGATCCGTGCCGAATCCCACGATGGCGACGTTGAGTGTCTCGAGTCGTTCGAGCGTGGCGGGGACATCGAGAATCGACTTGACCCCCGAACAGACGACCGTGACCGGAGTGACGGACAGCGAGGTGAGGTCTGCGGACTCATCCCAGGTCTCACGTGCCTGGCGGTGGACGCCGCCGAGTCCACCGGTGGCGAAGACGCGGATGCCGGCCAGGTGTGCCAGATGGCTTGTCGCCGCCACGGTCGTCGCGGCGTTCCTCCCGCGCGCGACCACCGTCGCGATGTCTCGGACGCTCACCTTGACGATGTCGTCGAGGTCCGCCACCCGGGTGAGCTCATCATCGGAAAGTCCGATGCGCGCCCTCCCGTCGAGGATCGCGATGGTCGCGGGGACGGCACCGTGTCGGCGTACCGTCGCTTCCACCTCGCGTGCCACGCGCAGATTCTCGGGGCGGGGGAGCCCGTGGCTGATGATGGTGGACTCGAGCGCCACCACAGGACGGCCGGACTGCAAGGCAGTGGCCACCTCGGGGGAATACTCCAGGGCTGGTGCCATGTCGGCACCGTAACGCGGACTCCTGTGCCGCGGTGTGCGGGTGCGTCAGCGGGCACCCCCCGGGGATGGGAGGATGGGATCCATGACGGATGCGGGCACCCTGCGTCACCGCCTGCGCGGTGACATCGAGCGGAGTGGCTACTACCCCGACCTCGTGGCCGATGCCCTCGAGACCGCCCTCGCGGGTGAGCCGCTCGTGTCGTACGTCGTTCATCACGAGGCGACTTTCGATCGTGACGAACTGCGACGCCATGTCACCGTCTTGGTCCTTACCCCGACACGGCTCATCGTCGGGCACACGGATGAGCATGGGCCGGATGACTCTTGTCCGGAGCCCTACGCATCCGCGTCGTCCGAGGCTGTGCGTCTCGAGAAGGTCGATTCGGTGGTGGTCACGCGCGTGGTGGCCAATCCCGCACGCCACAAGGCCGGCGGCCCCATGCGCGAGGTGGTGCTCACGATCGGCTGGGGCGCTGTCGCGCGAATCGACCTGGAGCCCGCGGGATGCGGCGACTCCGAGTGCGATGCCGACCACGGCTACACCGGCACCGCCAGCAACGACGACCTCTCCCTGCGCGTCTCCGAGGCTGCCGATGGCTCCGACGTCGTGACGCAGACACTGGCCTTCGCCGCGGCGCTGTCCGAGGCGACGGCGGCCCGGCTGCGGTGAAGCCCGTCAGGGGTGGCTTCGTCGCCCCGCCGGGCCCGGTCGCCCCCGGGGCGCCTCCCTACGGCACCGGCACCCTCGCTGACGTCCTCCCGTCCGCGGCCGGCCTGCTCCAGGTCTCGGGCTTCGAGGATGTGCTGGGACTCCAAGGGTCCGAAGCCGCCCCCGAGGCGGTCACGGTGCTCCTCATCGACGGTCTCGGATGGGCGCCCTGGCATGACCTCACAGACCTCACACCGACGCTGGCCGCCATGGGCCGCCGAAGACTCAGCACGACCGTCCCCTCGACCACTCCGACAGCGCTGGCCAGCCTGGGCACGGGAATGTCCCCGGGCACCCACGGGATCGTCGGGGCGTCCTTCTGGCTCCCGGACGAGGAGCGACTGCTGCATCCACTGTCCTGGGGCGACGACCCGCATCCGCGCGCGGTTCAGCCGGAGCCGACCGTCTTTGAGCGTGTCGCTGCTGCAGGTCTCCCCGTCGTGAGCGTGGGCCCCAGCGCTTACGCGGGGAGCGGTCTCACTCGCGCGGTGCTGCGCGGAGGGGAGTACGCCGGCTCCGATAGCGCTGGGGCGGTCGTCGATGCCATCACGGGGCAGCGACGGGGACTCGGTTACGCCTACGTGCCTGATCTGGATCGAACCGGGCATGTCCACGGTGTGGACTCTCCGGAGTGGCGCGAGGAGCTGCGTGCCGTGGACGCCCTGGTGGCGCAGGTGCTCGAGCGACTCGCTGCCGGCCATGTGCTTATCGTCACGGCCGATCACGGCATGGTCGATTGCCCGCCAGCGTCGCGCTTGAGCGTCGAGGCGCTCCCGGCTTTCGACCGAGTGATCACTGTCGCGGGCGAGCCCCGCCTGCGACACGTGTATTGCCAGCCGGGTTCGCAAGGCGAGGTGCTCCAGGCCTGGCGCGATGCCCTGGGTGAGCGGGCCTTCGTCCTCGACCGCGAGGAGGCGGTCAGCCTGGGGCTTTTCGGCCCTACCGAGGGTGACTATGCCGAGCGGATCGGCGACGTCGTCGTGCTGGCAAGGGGCGACACGGTCCTGGTGAGCGAGGTAGACCCCCTCGTATCCGGGCTCTTAGGCCAGCATGGGTCCGTGACCGAGCAGGAGATGGGTATTCCCCTGCTCCAGGCCCGCGGGCAAGCCCGTGGCTGAACTCGTGTTCTTCTCCGGAACCATGGACTGCGGCAAGTCGACGCTCGCGCTTCAGACCGATCACAACCATTCATCCCGCGGGCGCGCTGGCTTGGTCTTCACCCAGATGGATCGCGCCGGCACGTCGGTGCTCTCCAGTCGGCTCGGGCTGCGCGTCGATGCGATCGAGGTGCAACCTGAGATCGACCTGCGTCGCGTTGTGGTCTCCCACCTGTCGTCCGGCGGTCGCCTGGACTACCTCATCTGCGACGAGGCGCAGTTCTACACGCCCGAGCAGATCGAGCAGTTGGCCGAGTTGGTCGACGAATTCGGGATCGACGTGTATGCCTTCGGCATCACCACGGACTTCCGCACGAGGCTCTTCCCCGGATCAGCGCGCCTGATCGAGCTCGCGGACCGAGTCGAGGTGCTGCAGGTCGCGGCGCTGTGCTGGTGCGGGCGTCGGGGGACCCATCAGGCGAGGACCGTGGCGGGCGACATCGTCCGAGAGGGCGATCAAGTGGTCGTGGGGGATGTCGATGGTGCGGGCTCAGGTCAGGTCGCCTATGAAGTGCTGTGTCGCGACCACCACCGGCGAGGGATCACCGCCGCCCAGGCCGAGCGCGAGCACCAGTCTCGCGACCCGCTTCCCTTTGGCGAGTGACCCTCAGGCGTCCGACTGGCCGGATCCGAAGAGGATCTCGTCCCAGCGCGGAACACTCGCCCGACGCCCCTTGCGCGACTTGGACCGGGGGGCTTCGGTGGGAGCCTCGGTGTCCTCAGCCTCTGATGCGGACCCGGATGCGGTGTCATGTGCGTCCGCTTCAACGGCGTCGATCTTCGCCGATGCAGATGCGGCAGGTTTCGCCGATGCAGATGCGGCAGGCGTGATCTCCTCGCGCGCTGGCGCGGAAGGCTCCTCGCGCGGGAGTGACAGTGTCGAGTGCGACGGCCTCAGTGGCACGACGACATCCTCGGATGCCAGGCGATGGGATGCCGCGTCGTCCGGCTGGATCGAGCGCGAGCGTGGATCGTAAAGCCACGTCGACACGGGGGAGTCCTCGCCGATCGCCGCGATGACGGTCCAACGACCATCGGGTCGCCGCCAGGAGTCCCAGACGAGTTCGCCCTTGCCGCGAACGTCGCGCTGCACCAGCGTCTGGAGGTCCTCATTGCCGGGTCGTACGACGCAGGCGCGTGCCTGGTCGCTCACCCAGGCGCGCTCGGCGAGGGGTGGCCCGCTGAAACGTTCGATGGCCGCGGCGTCCATGCCGGACTCCTCGGACAGCTCGGCGACCGTGGCGCCCGAGCGAATCCGGGACTGGATCTCCCGGGGGCTCAGCGTGTTCAGGGCGGCCTCCTCGCGGCGGTGCGCACGTCGTGCGTCGAGGTCAGACGTTAGCCGACGATCACGCGTGGCGGGCGTGGACCCCGCGATGCACCCTGCCACGGCCCGCGAGGGCGACCACCGCCACCATCAGGGCTGAGCCGAGGGTGACGAGGAATCCGGCCGCGGGACCGGCCTGGTCGACGAGCCATCCGGTGCCGGCGGCTGCCGCGGCCACGCCCAGCCCGATGGCAGAAATCGCCCACGAGAGCCCCTCGGTGATCTGCGCGGGGAGCACCAGGGTCTCCACCAGCGAGAAGCCGGTGATGAGCACCGGCGATACGGCGAGCCCGGCCAGGAGCACGAGGAATCCCAGCGCGACGAGGCTCGGACGCAGGAGGAGCGGCAGGGTCACCACGAGGAGGGCGAGCGAGGCCAGAAGCAGGCGCCGGGGGAGTCGCTCATCGCTTGCACCGCTCGAGCGAGTCCCGAGAACCAATGCGGAGGCCATGGACCCTGCTGCGTAAGCGGCCAGGATGATGCCGGCGGCGAGTCGCTGACCCGCATCGTCGGCCATGGCCACGGTCGCGACATCGATGGATCCGAAGACCCCGCCGATAGCGATGAGGACGAGAAGGACGGACGGCACGCCGGTGCGCCGCAGGGGATGTCCGCCCGCGGTGCGGCGCATGCCCGTGGCCGGCGGTTCCGTGCTCCTTTGCATGATGAGAAGCGAGGAGCCCACGGTCACGAGTACCGCCGAGGCGATCACCGGCGCAGGAGCCGACAGGGCCACCGCGAGAAAGGCGGCCAGTGGCGGCCCGACGACGAAGATGAGTTCGTCGAGGACTCCCTCGAAGGCAAAGGCGGTGCGCAGCTTCATGGTCGGGCCGAGCGCATGCGCCCAGCGGGCTCGCACCAGCGCGCCCGTGGCGGGCTGGGTCGCTCCCGACACGATGGCCAGGGCCACGAGCGCCCAGGAGCCCCAGCCGTTGACGGCGGCCCAGGCAAGGAGCAGCAGCGTGACCGCGTGTACGGCGACGAGGATGCGGACCACGCGCCACTGCCCCCACCGGTCCACCGCCCGCGAACCGAGGGGGTTGATGAGTGCGCTGCTGATCGTGTACGCCGCTGCGACGATGCCGGCGAGGGCGTAGGAACCGCGCAGCTCGCTCACCATGAGCACGATGCCCAGGGCCACCATCGAGATGGGGAGACGGGCGATGAAGGCAGCCGACGTGAAGCGGACAGCCCCGGGGCGACGCAGGATGTCGAGGTAGGGGCCGGCCATGTGCACGATCCGAGGCTAGTGGCACGCTGAAGCGATGGATGCCAGGGACGATGCCCACCGGGATGGAAGCGACCTCGACGGACTCGTGGACGAGCTTGTCGACCTAGCGCATCGGTCGGCGGCGAGTGCGGGTGCACTGCTCCGGGACGAGCGGCCACGGGAGCTCGAGATCACCGCGAAGTCCAGCCCCACGGATGTCGTCACGCAGATGGATCGGGCCGCGGAAGAGCATCTCGCTGCCATGATCCTGCGGGAGCGCCCCGGCGATGCGATCCTCGGCGAGGAGGGCGGCGCGCGCCCGGGCTCGACCCCGGTGACATGGATCGTCGATCCGTTGGACGGCACGACCAACTACCTCTACGGCGTACCCCTCTGGTCGGTGAGCGTCGGCGTGGCGGTCTCCGGTGTGGTCGTCGCGGGGGTGGTGTGCGCACCGGAGTTGGGCCTCACCTACATCGCGGGCCGTGGTCGCGGTGCGCGAGAGGAGTCGCGGCGAGGCACGCGCAAGCTGCAGGCCTCGGCGGTGACCGATCTGGGGCAGTCGTTGCTCTCCACAGGCTTTGGCTACGACAGCGACCAGCGCAGGCGACAGG
Source organism: Candidatus Nanopelagicales bacterium (assembly GCA_044360385.1). Taxonomy (GTDB): domain Bacteria; phylum Actinomycetota; class Actinomycetes; order S36-B12; family S36-B12; genus Mxb001. Next base: position 10,280 of record JBIKKK010000004.1, on the reverse strand, counting down.
CTGAGGCTCTCGTGACCGTCGCGCCACGCGTCAGGGACGTACGGCGCCTGGGATCGGCGGCGATCGACCTGTGCTGGGTCGCCGCGGGACTCACGGACGCGTACGTCGAATCACGTCTCAATCCGTGGGATGTGGCAGCCGGGGCATTGATCGCTCGTGAGGCTGGAGCCCGGGTCGTCGGCGACGACGATCCCGTGGAGGCCCCCTATGTGATGGCCGCTGCCCCGGGCATCGCCGACGACCTCATGCGTCTGTTGGATGCGACCCAGATTTGAGACGTGCGCTGCTAGTCGAGCCGGCGTAGGTCGGCTGCGTACCAGTGCGCATTGCGCACGTAGGTGTCGACCGCGTGGGTGATGAGGTCGGGGTCCGCGCCGTTCTCGACCACTCGCGCAGGCACTCCGCGGGCCAGCGCGCCGGGAGGGATGTCGGTGCCCGGAGGGACCAGGGCGGCAGCCGCGACGAGGGCACCGCCGCCGACTCGCGCGCGATGCAGGACTGTCGCCCCTGATCCCACGAGCGCCCGGTCCTCGACGGTGCAGCCCTCGAGGTGCGCCAGATGCCCGATGGTGCACTCATCGCCGATGGTGGTGTCGAACTCGGCTGTGCAGTGGATGACGGCGCCGTCCTGGATGGAGGTCTGGCTGCCGACGGTGATACGTCCGTGGTCGCCACGCAGGACGGCCATGGGCCACACGGTGGACTCGGCCCCGATCGTCACCCGGCCGATGATGACCGCGTCCGGGTGGACGAAAGCTTGGGGCGAGATGTCGGGCACGAGATCGCCCAGGGCGTAGATCGGCATGGTGGGCCCTCCCTGGGAGTCTCAGCTGGCGGGTGATCTCGGTCACATGATGGTGCAGGGACGGTTAAATGTGCAGGGGCTAGTCGCATGGCCCCGTCAGGGGCACATGATCGTGACCGGAGACGCCTAGGGCACAATCCTGGAGATCCTGGCACAATGCCGGGCATCGTCATCCGCTGACCAACGAGCTGCTGGGGGCATGCGCCGCAATGGCTACCGACTACGACGCACCGCGCAAGACCGACGAGGAGCTCGCCGAGGACAGTCTCGAGGAGCTCAAGGCACGTCGTGTCGACAAGGCGGCGTCCACGGTGGACGTGGACGAGGCCGAGCTGGCCGAGACTCTGGAATTGCCCGGTGCTGACCTGTCGGACGAGAGCCTCACGGTTCGCGTGCTTCCGCGGCAGGCCGATGAGTTCACGTGCAGCGCGTGCTTCCTGGTGCATCACCGAAGCCAGCTGGACCATGAGGGGAAGAACGGCCCGGTCTGTACCGACTGCGCGTAAGCGCTGTCGGCGTAGATTGCTTCTGCGCGTAAGCGCTGTCTAGCCCTCGTGCTCGGGGAGTGGCTTGGCGGCGGCCCGGTAGATGACGAGCTGGATGACCGCCGCGGTCGACGCTGTGGCGAGAGTCCACGCGAGTGCCTTGGGGAAGCTCACGCTGCTGTCGTCGGCGTTGGGTGGCTTCTTGCCGGTGATCGCCGAGTAACCCGCGGTGAGGGCTCGGTCGACCGCCCATGTTGCCGCGAGAACGACAAAGGGGGCTGCGACTTTGAGCACGGGGTGCGCGGACTTCATCCGCGGCTCAGGAGACTCCGACATGGCCACAGGCTACCCGTCCGTCGTGGTGACGGTGCCCGGAGTGGGCGAGGGCGTCTCGCCGGCGGCATCGCGGATGGCGGCCGCGAGCCGCTCAGGGTGCCTGCTGGAGACGATCCAGCGCGGGTGGGGGTCCCGGGGGTCGGCAAGATCGATGGCGACACCGCGTCGCGAGGACCAGGCCCGCAGGACGACGTAGTCGCGGGGGTCTCCGTGGCGACGCGCATGTCGCATCGCGTCGGCGTCGAGGGTCTGAGTGTCGGAGATGGCCACGAGTGGCAGGCGGGCCCGCCCCGCACGAACGACGTGGTCATCGACGTGGATGGGAGTGCTCGTGGCGAGGAGCGCGCCGATACCGACGACGCAGAGCAGGATTCCCGTGAGCCAGCCCAGGCCCGAGCCGTACGCCGCTCCGTAGGCCACGCCCACGATGGACCCGAGTCCGATGACGAGGATGAATACCGCGATCGGAGGGTAGAGGCGCTCGCGGTAGGAGCGGTGCCCTCCATCGCGGCCCTCGGACCAGGACTGCGCCTCGCTGTGCGGCATGGTCCCAGGGTGTCAGGCGGTCTGGCCCGGCGCGGATAGGGTCCGGGGGTGAGTGATCCACGCGCGCGGCGCAGTCCGCATCCGCCGGAGAACGCCGCCATGCCGGAGCGTCACGAGCATGCCCCTGCGCCCGGCGATGTCGTCGCGAGCCACTATCGGTGGTGCGTGGGTTGCGGTGCCGATCACCCGGCGGGGCTGCGGATGACAGTGGTGGCCGGCGAGGGGATGTCGATGTTGAGCACCCTCGAGGTGGGCGACTATCACCAGGGTGCCCCGGGGCTGGCACACGGCGGGGTCATCGCCACGGCGATGGATGAAGCCATGGGCGCGCTCACCAGACTGCTCATCCTCCCGGTGGTCACCGTGCATCTCGAGGTCGATTACCTCAAGCCGGTGCCCGTGGGCGCAACGCTTCACATCCGCGCGGACATCGCCGGGCAGGTCGGCCGCAAGCTCTATACCGCGGCCCGGGGGCACCTCGATGCACCGGACGGCCCGGTCGCTGTGGAGTCGGCTGCGCTTTTCCTGCAGGTGCCCCTCGAGCACTTCGTCGAGCACGGCAGCGCAGAGCACATCGCGGCCGCTATCCGAGAGCGTCCCGGGGGCGCTGCGGCATGGCGGCGAGAGGTGAACCCGTGAGGGATCCGGTGGACGTGCTCGTCGTGCGCCTCGACCCGAACCTCCCGATGCCTGCCTACGCCCTGCCCGGAGATGCGGGCTTCGACGTCTGCACGCGCGAGGACGTGACCCTGGGGCCGGGGGAGCGCGCTGTCGTGCCCACGGGCATCGCGCTGGCCCTGCCGGAGGGCTATGCCGCCTTTGTGCACCCACGCAGCGGCCTGGCCGCTCGTCACGGGCTGACCATCGTGAACACGCCGGGGACCATTGACGCGGGCTATCGCGGTGAGGTGCTCGTGTGCCTGCTCAACACCGACCGGAGCGTGCCCGTGGTCCTCTCGCGCGGGGACCGTATTGCCCAGATCGTCATCCAGCGCGTGGCTCGAGCGGTGCTGCACGAGGCCGATCACCTGCCGGGATCGCACCGAGGCGAGGGTGGTTATGGCTCGACGGGTACCGTGAGCAGCCGTACAGAGGAGGCACCGTGACCGACGAAGCAGGGCGCCGGGCGCACGGCCCGTGGGATGTGACCGAGGTTGACGGCGCGGAGGGTCGTATGGACTTCGGTGCCCTGTGGCTGCGCGGCCTCGACGGCCTGCAGGTGCAGGCGCAGGTAGACGAGGCCACCGGATCCGTCGGCGTCATCACGGTCAACTACGGCGACGGAGGCCTTCAGTTGCAGGCCTTTGCCGCGCCGCGTTCTGGTGGGCTGTGGGAAGAGGTCCAAGGCAAGCTCAAAGCCTCGGTCACGGGCCAAGGCGGCGTCATCGAAGAGCAGTCGGGAGAGCACGGCGTGGAGCTTCGGGGGCGGGTGCCCGGTCAGGGTGCTCTCCAGCCGGTGCGCTTCGTGGGGGTTGACGGCCCGCGTTGGTTCTTGCGGGGGCTCTTCCTCGGACGCGCTGCTGAGCCGGGCGCGTCGCCCGAGCTCGAGCAGGTCTTCCGAGATCTTGTGGTGAATCGCGGCGATGACGCCATGCCGCCCGGAGAGGCTCTGCCGATGCGCCTCCCCGCGGTCCCAGGTCAGCCTCCCGAGCCTGAGGCACCGGCTCAGGCCTAGCGCGCGCCCGTGCCACCGGGTGCGGTGGCCAATGCCTGTCTCAACAGCCGGATCTCCGGGCGAGCAGCCATGACGACTGCGGGACGACGCAGATGTCGTGCCCACGCGTGGATGGCGGATTCGGGGTGGAAGGCATCACCCTGCCAGCCCACCACGCTCACCGGGGCCGCGATGGCGGCGAGTTCCGCGGGCGTGGGGCCGCGTCCGCTGCTCGCTCGTGCGAGGCAGCGCGAGAGCTCGTCGTCGGAGTATTCCGGCCAGGACAGTTGCAGGAGCCGGACGACATCGGGGTGCTCTCCGTCGTGTGCCAGCTGGGTGAGGATGGTGGTGATTCCGGCGGCGGCGACGTTGCGGCCGGCGGCCGCCGTCGCCTGAGCGGTGTCGGCGGGGGCACCGATCCAGGCGGGAAGCACCAAGACGAGTCTCGGTACCGGCGTCGTCGCGGAGCTCGCCCAGCGCGCGACGGCGTGTGCGCCAAGGCTGATCCCCACCAGATGCGTGCAGCCCGGCTGGCGCGCGATCGTGTCGTCGAGAGCGGTCATCACCTGCTCCACGTCGCCGGACCGATCCTCGACGAAGACGGCATCCGTGCCGAGCCCCAGCAGCGCGCCGGCGGCCGCTCCCGTGGACCCGGCACCGTGCACGACAACGGTGGTCACGGGGGAAGTCTCGCCCATGGCCGGCGGGTACCCTGCTAGAGACACCGGTTGCCGTGACCGGGGTATGCGTCGAGGAGGCACGTGTGGCCCGCTGGTGGTCTTCGTGGACGCGTAGCCAGGAAGAGGTCGAGGCGGGCGAGTTGTCCACCCAGGCACAGGCTCACGGTGCCCGGGCTATCGCGGCGTGCCAGCGCGGCCAGACCGTCACCGTCCACGGCATCATCCGATCGGTCACCCTGAGGCCGCGTGCCAATGCGCCCAGTCTCGAGGCAGAGGTCTACGACGGGAGTGGTCACATCACGCTCATCTGGATCGGTCACCGACGACTCTCGGGCGTCGACGTTGGCCGTCCCATCTCGGCCGAGGGTCGCGTGACCTGCCCGCAGGGCCACGTGACGATGTTCAACCCGTCCTACCGGCTGTTCCCGGAGCCGGTGGAGACCTCGGCGTGAGCACCGACCCCGCGGACCGCGACAAGGGCGCCGACGATGCGGGCCATGAGCCCATCATCGAGCCCCAGACACGCGAGGACGTGCGCGAAGAGCGGGTCCTGCTCGACCGGGCGCTAGGCGGGTGGCGCGGCATCATCGACAGCGGAACGCCCACGGTCGTCTTCGTGATCGCCTACCTCGTGACCGGCAGCGACCTCGGGGTGTCGGTGTGGTGTGCCCTGGGAGCGGGCGCTGCGATTGCGATCTGGCGGCTCGTCCGACGCGAGAGCCTGCAGCAGATCGCCGCGGGCCTCATCGGTGTCGGTATCTCCGCCTTCGTCGCGTCCCGGACGCAGACGGGCGAGGGCTACTTCATCCCGGGCCTGCTCCAGAACATCGGCTACGGCGTGGCCTTCCTCATCTCGATTCTCATCGGCTGGCCGCTCATCGGGGTCATCGTGGGTTTCCTCACGGGCCAGGGAGTGCGCTGGCGTGCGGATCCAGAACTTCGCCGCGTTTACTCGGCGGCGTCATGGATCTGGGTGGGGCTCTTCGGGCTGCGGATCGCCGTTCAGGGACCGATGTATCTCGCGGGGTGGGTGGGTCCGCTCGGTTTCGCCAAGGTGATCATGGGCGTGCCGCTCTTCATCGCGGCCGGCTATTTCACGTACCTCGTGCTTCGTCCGGTGTTTGAACGCCGGAGAGAGGCGGAGTCGCGAGCAGCGACGCCCGATGAAGCTGTGCCCGATGAAGGTGTGCCCGATGAGGCTGTGCCCGATGAGGCTGTGCCCGATGAGGCTGCACGCGAAGGCTAGGGCCCCTCGCCCCTATCCGGTGAGTGCGCGTGGTCGCTGAGCATCGACTGGAGCACCGGCTCCTGCTCGGGTGCGCAGACGAAGATCAGCTCGTCGCCGATCTCAAGGGAGTCGTCAGCGCTCGGCGCGATGACGCGGGGACCCCGCACGATCGCCGCCAGCGCGGTATCCGGCGGCCAGGACATCGAGCCGACTCGATGACCCGCGACGGGGGAGCCGGAGGACAGCGTGATTTCGACGAGGTCGGCCTGACCCTGGCGGAAGGTGAAGAGGCGCACGAGATCGCCGACGCTCACGGCCTCCTCGACGAGCGCGGAGAGCATGCGGGGAGTGGACACCGCGACATCCACACCCCAGGACTCGTCGAACATCCACTCGTTCTTGGGGTGATTGACCCGGGCGACAACCCGCGGCACCCCGAACTCCGTCTTGGCGAGGAGGGAGACGACGAGATTGACCTTGTCGTCCCCGGTCGCGGCCACCATGACCTGGCACTGTGCGAGGTCTGCTTCCTCGAGGGCGGCGAGTTCGCAGGCATCGGCCTGCAGCATCTGGGCGCCGTTGACGGCACCCGGCCGGGCGAGCTCAGCGTCGCGGTCGATGAGGAGTACGTCGTGGCCGAATCCGATGAGTTCGCGTGCGATTGACCGGCCCACCTTGCCGGCACCCGCGATGGCAACCTTCACGAGGAACCCTCCAAGCGCGCCCTCAGGCCCGATTCCCGCGAGGCGGCCAGGATGCCCTCGACCTCCGGGGCGTCATCGGAAGCGACGAGGATGTGCACGAGATCGCCGTCCTGCAGGACGGCATCGGCAGACGGGATCATCCCTGCGCCCAGCCGGGTGACGAAGCCCACCCGCGCCCCGGTGGCGGCTTCGATGTCGGCGATCGCGTGGCCGTACCAACTCGCGTGGGCGGGCATCTCGGCAAGGAGCACCCGACCGCTGGCATCGCGGAACTCCTCGAGTCCGCCCTGGGGCAGGAGGCGACGCATGATCTGACCGGCGGTCCACGACACCGTGGCCACCGTGGGAATCCCGAGACGCTGGTAGACCTCCGCGCGACGGGGGTCGTAGATGCGCGCGACCACGTGTTCGACTCCGTAGGTCTCCCGCGCCACGCGAGCGGCCAGGATGTTGGTGTTGTCACCGCTGCTCACCGCGGCGAAGGCATGGGCGCGCTCGATCCCTGCCTTCTCCAGGGTCTCACGGTCGAAGCCGATGCCCTTGACGGTGGAACCGGAGAATCGATGGCCGAGACGGCGGAAGGATTCGGGATCCTGGTCGACGATGGCCACGGAGTGGCCGGAGTCATCGAGCCGATCCGCGAGGAGTGAGCCGACTCGGCCGCAGCCGAGGATCACCACATGCACGACGCAGACGCTACACGCTGGGCGGCAGGTACGCGGGCCGGTGGTCGGTGTGTGACCGGTGGGGACCTACCATGCTCTCCGTGCCCGTCGTGGACACCGCGAAGCGGTTCTTCTTCGGTCGCGCCCTGCGTAGTGACCGCATCGGCGAGACCCTGCTCCCGAAGCGCATCGCCCTACCCGTCTTCGCCAGCGACGCCCTGTCGTCCAATGCCTACGCGACACAGGAAATCCTCATCGTGCTCGCGCTGGGCGGATTCTCCCTCTACTCCTTCGGCCCCTGGGTCGCCGCGGCCGTCGTCCTCCTCTACTTCGTGGTGGTGGCGTCCTATCGGCAAAACGTCCACGCCTATCCCGGAGGCGGCGGCGACTACACCGTGGTGTCAGAGAACCTCGGACCCCGCTGGGGTGTCTTCACCGCTAGCGCTCTCCTCGTCGACTACACGCTCACGGTGGCCGTGTCGATTTCGGCCGCCGTCGCCAACCTTGGTTCGGTCTTCCCGGTCATCGCCGACCATGCGGCGTGGTGGGCGGTGGGCATCATCGTGGTGATCACGCTGATCAACCTGCGAGGGATTCGCGAGTCGGGGATCGCCTTCGCCATCCCGACGTACCTCTTCATCGCCTCGATTGTCCTCATGGTGGGCACCGGAATCATCCGCACGGTGATGGGCCAGGACCTCACAGCGGAAAGCGCCGGGTGGGAGATCCTCGCGCAGGATGAGGTCACGGGGCTCGCACTCGCCTTCCTCGTCGCCCGCGCGTTCTCGTCCGGCACCACGGCCCTCACGGGGATCGAGGCCATCGCCAACGGCGTGCCCTCGTTCCGCAAACCGAAGTCCCGCAACGCGGCCACGACCCTGCTGCTCCTGGGCGTCATCTCCATGGCGATGTTCGCGTCCATTACCTGGCTGGCGCTCTCGACCGGTGTGAAGGTGACAGAGGATGACGCGGATCTCGCCGGACTGCCCGAGGGGCAGCCGCAGAAGACCGTGATCGTGCAGGTCGCCCAGGCGGTATTCGGCGATTGGGGCATCGCGGTCCTGCTGGTCTCCCTCGCGACCGCGCTCATCCTGGCCCTCGCGGCCAACACCGCCTTCAACGGATTCCCCGTGCTGGGCTCGATCCTGGCGAGAGACGGCTACCTGCCGCGTCAGCTGCACACGCGTGGCGACCGCCTGTCCTACAGCAACGGCATCATCGTCCTCGCCGGTGCCGCGATCGTGCTCGTGATCGTCTTCCAGGCGGACGTGTCATCGCTCATCCAGCTCTACATCATCGGTGTCTTCGTGGCGTTCACCCTGGGGCAGATCGGGATGCTCCGGCACTGGAATCGTGAGCTGCGTCGCGGACCATCCGCTGACGAGCGGCGCAGGATGCTGCGGTCGCGGGCCATCAATGCCCTGGGCGCCGTCCTCACCGGCATCGTCCTGGCGATCGTGCTGGTGACGAAGTTCCTCCAGGGGGCGTGGATCGTCGTCGTCGCTATGCCGGTGATCTTCCTCATCATGCAGGCCATCCACCGCCACTACGACCGGGTGCGCGAGGAGCTGGCGGTGGGCGACGAGGTGCACATCACACTGCCGTCACGGGTGCACGGCATCGTGCTCATTTCCAAACTGCACAAGCCGGCGCTGCGGGCTCTCGCGTATGCCCGCGCGACCCGCCACGACACCCTCGAGGCGCTCACGGTGGACGTCGACCCCGCGGACACCGCCGCGCTGCGCCGCGACTGGGAGCGGCGAGACATCCCGGTCACACTGCGTGTGATCGAGTCTCCCTACCGCGAGATCACGCGTCCCATCGTCGACTACATCAAGCGTCTGCGGCGCGATAGTCCGCGCGATCTCGTCACGGTCTACGTGCCGGAGTACGTGGTGGGTCACTGGTGGGAGCAGTTGCTCCACAACCAGTCTGCGCTGAGGCTCAAAACGCGGCTCCTCTTCGCCCCCGGGGTCATGGTCGTGAGCGTGCCGTGGCAGCTGGCGTCGTCCGAGATTTCCGGCGACGCTGCTGACTGGCGACAGTCCTAATCGACTGCCGCTGCTGATTGGCGACAGTCCTAATCGACTGCCGCTGCTGATTGGCGACAGTCCTAATCGACTGCCGCTGCGCGCTGCGACGGGCGTAGGCCGATGTCACCGTCGAAGAAGGCCTCGTGCCATAGGGCGAGCATGAGCAAGACGAAGATCTTGCGCGACGCGTCGGCTTCACCGCTCGCATGGCTGCGCGCCAGGCCCTCCACGACGTCCATGTCGAGGATCTCTGCCAGGAACGCGCTTCGGCGAATCGGCGCGAGGACGGCATCGGGATCCTGCGCGAGCCAGTGGCGGAAAGGGGTGGGGAAGCCGAGCTTGGCACGCTGCTCCGTGGTCTGAGGGATTCGCCCCCGGAAGGCTCGTCGAAGAAGCCACTTCGTCGTGCCGTCGCGGTACTTCAGGTCGTCGGGGATGGTGGCGCTCACCTCCGCGACGCGAGGGTCGAGGTAGGGCACGCGCAGTTCGAGCGAGTGAGCCATCGTCATGCGATCGGCCTTGGCGAGGATGTCGCCCCTCAGCCAGAAGTTCATATCGACAAGTTGCATGCGTCGCGACTCCGGCAACTCGTCGAACCCGGGGTACTCGGCAGCAAGGACATCGGCGGGTCGCACATGCCCTGCACGCGCGGGCTCGCGGAGCAGTCGGCGGACCTCATCAGGGCGGAAGACGTAGGCGTTGCCGATGTAGCGATCTGCAAAGGGCGTCGTGGCGCGCCGGAGATAGTTGCGTCCGGGAAAGGCCCGACGTGAGCGACCGAGTCGCCCCGCAATGCGCCGCAGAGGCGCGGGCAGCCGGCGTACACGGTCAAGGTCGATGGGCTCCCGATAGATGCGGTAACCACCGAAGAGCTCATCGGCGCCTTCACCCGAGAGCACCACCGTGACGTGCTCGCGCGCTGCCTGGGCGACGAAATACAGGGACACCGCCGAGGGGTCCGCGACGGGCTCGTCGAAGTACCACGCAATGTCAGGGAGCACGCCGAGGTAGTCGGCAAGGTCGACGTGGATCTCGTGATGGTCCGTGCCCAGGGAGTCCGCGACCTCGCGGGCCTCGGCGTGCTCGCTCACGGCGTCGAAGCCGACCGTGAAGGTCTTGACGGGGTCCAGTCCCTGCGCGCGAC
>JBIKKK010000236.1:0-2998 GCA_044360385.1 Candidatus Nanopelagicales bacterium | reverse complement strand
GATGGGCGGCAGCACGATCACAGCGATCCGCAGGAACCAGATGATCGAGTTGATCGACAGGTCAAAGGAGATGGCGATGACGTCGTTGCCGCCTCCGATGAAGAGCAGGATGTAGAACGTGATCGCCATGACGCCGAGGGCCGTGCGGGTCGGGGCATTGCGCGGCCGGTCGAGCAGATTGTGGTCGCGCTTGTCGCCGGTCACCCACGCCTCGAGGAAGGGGTAGAGCGCGGCGACCGTAAAGACGATGCCCGGGACGATCACCGAGGGGATGAAGATGTTCCACGAGATGGTGTAGCCGAAGAGCACCGTCTCGATGTTGGGGAAGATGCGTAGGGCGCCGTCCAGCCAGCCGATGTACCAGTCCGGCTGTGATCCGGCGCCCACCTGATCCGGGGTGTAGGGGCCGAAGATCCAGATCGGGTTGATGGTGACGAGACCGCCGATGAGCGCCGTGATGCCGAAGACGATGAAGAAGAAGCCACCGGCCTTGGCCATGTAGATCGGCATGAGGGGGTAGCCCACGACGTTGTCGTTGGTGCGGCCCGGCCCGGGGAACTGGGTGTGCTTCTGGGTCCACACCATCATGAGGTGGACCGTGATCAGGGCCAGGATGAGCCCGGGGATGAGAAGGATGTGCACGGCGTAGAGGCGGGAGATGAACTCCGTGCCTGGGAACTCGCCGTCGAAGAGCAGGAAGGCGGCCCACGTGCCGACGATGGGGATCGCCTGGACGATGCCTCGGGCGATTTGCAGGCCCGTGCCCGAGAGGAGGTCGTCGGGGAGGGAGTAGCCCGAGAAGCCGGCGCCGAGGCCCAGCGTCACGAGGGCGATGCCGATCACCCAGTTGAACTCGCGAGGCTTGCGGAAGGCACCCGTGAAGAAGACGCGGAACATGTGCACGGCCATGGCGGCGATGAAGAGGAGGGCCGCCCAGTGGTGCATCTGGCGGATGAGCAGTCCGCCGCGGACATCGAAGGAGATGTCGAGTGTGGAGGCGTAGGCCTCCGTCATGTAGATGCCCTTGAGCGGGACGTAGGAGCCGTCATAGACGACCTCGACCATGCTCGGCTTGTAGAAGAACGTGAGGAAGACACCGGTGAGCAGCACGATGATGAAGCTGTAGAGGGCGATCTCGCCCAGCATGAAGGACCAGTGGTCGGGGAAGACCTTCTTGAGGCTGCGGCCCAGGAATCGGTTGGAGCCGACCCGCTGGTCGACGTAGGTGGCGACGGACTCGCCGACCTTCTCCGTAGTGCTCATCCGCGCTCCCAGAAACTCGGCCCAACGGGCTCAGCGAAGGGTGCCTTTGCTACGAGGAATCCTTCCTCATCGACACCAATCGGCAACTGGGGCATGCGCCGAGCCGCAGGCCCAAAGATGACATTGCCCGCGTCGGCCAGGTCGAAGGTCGACTGGTGGCACGGGCAGAGCAGGTGATGCGTGCGGTGCTCGTAGAGGGCGATGGGGCAGCCCACGTGGGTGCAGATCTTGGAGTAGGCGAGGATTCCCTGGTAGTCCCAGCCGTCGCCCTGCTGGGCGCGGATCTCGTCGGGCTCCATGCGCACGAGGATGATCGCCGCCTTGCCGCGCGCGTTGAGGTTGTGCTCCTCCTCCTGGATTTCCATGATGTTCTCAGGGAGTGCGGAGACCAGGCCGCCGACGGGGATGTCCTCAGGGCGGAGCTTGACGTAGGTGCCGTCGGTGACGATGGGCATGTCCTCGACCCACGCGGTGGTGCTGAGCAACTCGACCGGGCTTGGCCCGCCGCTGCCGTTCTTGGGGCTCCAGAGGTCGCGGAGCATGATCACGAGAGGAATGGGGAAGAGGGCGAGGGCGGCGATAAGGGTGCGGCGGATCAGCTTGTACTGAGCGAAGCCGGACTCCTCCTTGCCACGCTCATACTGCTCGGCGGCCTCGACATCCTCGTGCGGCGTAGAGGCGAGGGAGTGGCGCTCCTGGACGACCTCGACGTCGGGCATGAGCTTCTTGGCCCACTGGATGGCGCCCGCGCCGATGCAGAAGACGCCCAGGCCGAAGGTCAGGCCGAGGGCAAAGTTCTGATAGCCGATCTCGCCGAATACGGGGATGTAGATGTCGGCCTGCGGATCGATCGCGACGTAGGCGACGAAGAAGAGGACGACCATGAGCATGGAGACCATGAAGAGCCCGGCCACCTGGCGCTCCGCCCGGCGCGCGGCCTTGGGGTCGAAGTCGCTGCGGCGAGGCCGGTGCGGGATGTCGGCAGCGGGCAGGGCGCCGGGGCCCTCGTAGAGCGGACGGGCGAGGTCGTCAGCGGGTACGTCGCTGCTGCCGTGCCCGTGGTCGGGTGCGCCTGCGCTACCGCGCGTGGTGAGGTCGCTCATCGCGCCTTGATTCCGATCCAGACGGCAAGGCCGACGAAGGCGGCCATGACACCGGCCCAGAGGAAGAGACCCTCGGTGACGGGGCCGAGGCGCCCGAGGGCGAGGCCGCCGGGGCTCGGCGCCTCCTGGAGGTCCATGACGTAGGCGATGATCGCCTGCTTGTCTTCGACCGTGAGTGTGCCGTTGCCGAAGACGGGCATGTTCTGCGGGCCGGTGAGCATGGCCTCGTAGATCTCCTGCGGAGTGGCCGTCATGAGGCTCGGGGCGTACTTGCCGTCGGTGAGAGCCCCGCCGCCGCCGGCAGCCTGGTGGCACTGTGCGCAGTTGATGCGGAAGAGCACGCCACCCTCGGCGATGTCGGCATCGCTGTAGTCGAGTTCCTCGGCCGTGGGGATGGCGGGTCCGGGGCCGAGAGATGCGATGTACGCCGCCATCTGCGCGATCTCGTCTTCGGTGTAGTCAGCGGGCTTCGTAGGTGCCTGCGCACCGGGCGCCGCCATGGGCATGCGCCCCGTGGACACCTGGAAGTGGACTGCGGCCGCGCCGACGCCGATGAGTGTCGGGCCGTTGCTGGTGCCCTGGGAGTCAAGGCCGTGGCATGACGAGCAGCCCTCGAGGTAGAGGCGCTTGCC